>JBCBYI010000139.1:0-11442 GCA_039815945.1 Actinomycetota bacterium
GGCCCCACCGCCACCCCCCTCCGGGGGTGCGAGCGAGTGGAAGGACCAGAGCCGCCCGCCGGTGATCCCCTTCCCGCCCGCAGCCCGCTGGGGCCTGGGCGACGCCTTCTCGAGCTTCGGCGTGTTCTTGGTGACCTCGGTCGCCCTCGTCGGGATCGTGGCGATCTTCGCCCCCGACTCGGGCCTCAACTCCCCGTGGCTGCCGCTCCTCGTCGCCGGGCCCCAGGTCGGCCAGGGGCTCTTCGTGTGGTGGATCGCACGGGCCAAGGGCACCGGGACCGATCGCGACTTCGGCATGCGGTTCCTCAAGATCGACTGGCTGATCGGCCCGGTGCTGCTCGTACTGGGCTTCATCGCGATCGCGGGTGTCGTCGCCGCCATGAACGCCGTCGGCGCCGAGACGCCGACCGCCAGCGTCGCTGAACTGCTCGAGGACGCGGCCGACGAGGAGACCGACGAGCCCGGCGCCGAGTCGGGAGGTCTGCTCGAAGGCGAGGGCGATTCGGGCCTGACCATCTGGATCATCTTCGTCGCGGTCTTCGCGAGCACCGCCGTGCCCGTCATCGAGGAACTCGTGTACCGCGGCCTCTGGTGGAGCGCACTGCTGAAACGGGGCATGTCGGAGTGGTGGGTGTTGATCATCACCTCCGCCGCATTCGCCGCCGCCCACTTCGAACCGGCGCGCTTCCCGGTGCTGTTCGTGCTCGGACTCGCGCTCGGCATGGGCCGACTGCTGACCGGACGCATCGGTGCCGCGATCGTCACCCACGCACTGATCAACGGCCTGGGCATGATCGCACTCGTTCTGACCGTGTAGCCGGGCAGGCCACCGGCCCGCTTGCTACGGTGGCGACCACGTCGTCTGGCACGGCGGGAGAGTCCTCACCTCGAGTGAGGCGCCGAAGGAGCAACCACCCGGAACCTCTCAGGCACCCCGACCGTCGCGCCGTGGACGTCTCGGGAGAGTGGCGCTTCGTGCGTCCGCCGAAGGGGAAAGCCGGCGACGGCGAAGCTCTCAGGCACCAGGACCGAGCGGGGACACCACCACCCATCGGGAGTTCTGATGTCCACCGTTCCGCCCTCCATCGCCGATCAAGCCGGCCGTGATCCGTTCGAGTCGCGCCACATCGGCCCGCCCGAACACGAACAGGCCCACATGCTCGACACGATCGGCGTCGGCTCGCTCGCCGAACTGATCGACCGCACCGTGCCCGCCGACATCCGCCTGCACGACCCACTCGACCTTCCCGAGCCGCTCGGACAGCTCGGGGCGCAGCACGAGCTCCGTTCGATCGCCGAGCGCAACCGTCGCAACGTCTCGCTGATCGGCATGGGCTACCACGGCACGGTCACGCCGCCGGTCATCCGCCGCAACATCTTCGAAAACCCCGGCTGGTACACCGCCTACACGCCGTACCAGCCCGAGATCTCCCAGGGTCGCCTCGAAGCACTGCTCAACTTCCAGACGATGGTGATCGAGCTGACCGGCATGGAGGTCGCCAACGCCTCGCTGCTCGACGAGCCGACCGCAGTGGCCGAAGCGATGACGATGCTGCATCGGGTCAACAAGAAGCGTTCGGGTGATCGCTTCGTGATCGACGCCGCCGCGCACCCGCAGACGATCGCCGTCGTCGAGACCCGCGCCGAACCGATCGGCCTCGAGACGGTCGTGGCCGATCCTGCGACCGCCGATCTCGACGGCGCGTTCGGTGTGATGGTCCAGTACCCCGGCACCACCGGCGACATCGTCGACCTCGCACCGATCATCGAACGGGCCCACGCGGCCGGGGCGCTCGTGGTGGTCGCCGCCGACCCGCTGGCCCTCACCGTGCTGACCCCGCCCGGCGAGTTGGGCGCCGACGTCGTCGTCGGCTCGACCCAGCGCTTCGGCGTCCCGATGGGCTTCGGCGGCCCGCATGCCGCCTACTTCGCCACCCGTGAGTCGTTCCAGCGTTCACTCCCCGGCCGGGTCGTCGGCGTCTCGGTCGACTCGAAGGGCCGAGCTGCGCTGCGACTGGCGCTCCAGACCCGTGAGCAGCACATCCGTCGCGAGAAGGCCACGTCCAACATCTGCACCTCGCAGGTCCTGCTCGCCGTCATGGCGTCGTTGTTCGCCGTGTACCACGGCCCCGCCGGCCTCCGACAGATCGGCGATCGGGTCGCCCGGCTGGCGGCGATCCTCGCCCGCGGCCTCGCCGACGACGGAGTCGAGATCGTGCACGAGCACTTCTTCGACACCGTCACCGCCCGCGTGCCCGGCCGGGCCGACAAGGTCATGGCCGTCGCCCTCGCCGACGGCATCAATCTGCGCCGCATCGACGACGACACCGTGGCCATCTCACTCGATCAGCTCACCGACCGCTCGATCCTCGATCGCGTCTGGGCCGCGTTCGGCGTCGAGGCCGACCTCGACACGCTCGAGACGCTCGGTCTCGATCCCCGCCCCGACACGCTCCGGCGCATCTCGCCCCCGCTCGTGCATCCGATCTTCGAGGCGTACCACTCCGAGACCGAACTCGTCCGCTACATGCGGATGCTCGTCAACCGCGACATCGCCCTCGATCGATCGATGATCCCGCTCGGCTCGTGCACCATGAAGCTCAACGCCGCCACCGAGATGGAGCCGGTGAGCTGGCCCGAGTTCGCCGACATCCATCCCTTCGCACCGGTCGACCAGACCGTCGGCTACCAGCGGATGATCGACCAACTCGAGCGCTACCTCGTCGAGATCACCGGCTACGACGCCGTGTCGCTCCAGCCCAACAGCGGCGCCCAGGGTGAGCTCGCCGGCCTCCTCGCAATCCGTAGCTACCACCGCAGCCGCGGCGACGAGCAGCGCGACATCTGCTTGATCCCGTCGTCGGCCCACGGCACCAACGCCGCCAGCGCAGTGATGGCCGGTATGCGGGTCGTGGTCGTGCAGTGCGACGACCAGGGCAACATCGACGCCGGCGACCTCGCCGCCCTGATCGAGGAACACGGCGACACCCTCGCCGCGCTGATGATCACCTATCCCTCGACCCACGGCGTGTTCGAAGTCGAGGTCCGCCGTATCTGCGCCATGATCCACAACGGCGGCGGGCAGGTGTACCTCGACGGCGCCAACCTCAACGCGATGGTCGGCCTCGCCCAGCCCGGGAAGTTCGGCGCCGACGTCAGCCACCTCAACCTCCACAAGACCTTCTGCATCCCCCACGGCGGCGGTGGCCCGGGTGTCGGTCCGATCGGCGTGGGCGCACACCTCGCCCCGTTCCTGCCGAACCACCCGTCGACCCCGGTCGCCGGTCCGCCGACCGGATCCGGGCCGATCGCGGCGGCCCCCTGGGGATCGGCCGGCATCCTCGCCATCCCGTGGATGTACATCCGCATGATGGGCGGCGACGGCCTCCGTCGGGCCACCGAGGTCGCGATCCTCAACGCCAACTACATCGCCGCCCGACTCGAGCCCTACTACCCGATCCTGTACCGCGGCGCGGACGGCTTCGTCGCCCACGAGTGCATCCTCGACACCCGGGTGCTGAAGGACGACACCGGCATCACGGTCGACGACATCGCCAAGCGCCTGATCGACTACGGCTTCCACGCGCCGACGATGTCGTTCCCGGTGGCCGGCACCCTGATGGTCGAACCGACCGAGTCGGAGTCGCTCGCCGAGATCGACCGCTTCTGCGACGCCATGATCGCGATCCACGACGAGGCGATGCGGGTCAAGGCCAGCGAATGGCCCGCCGACGACAACCCGCTCGTCAACGCGCCGCATCCGGCCGACGACGTGATCGCCGACGAGTGGCCCCACGCGTACGGACGTCGGGTCGCCGCCCACCCGAGCGCGTTCGACCGGGCCAACAAGTACTGGCCGCCGGTCAGCCGCATCGACGGCGTCGCCGGCGACCGCAACCTGGTCTGCTCGTGCCCGCCGCTGGACACGCTCGCGACCGCGCCCGGCTGATCCTCAGTCGTCCGGCGTCTCGAAGTCGCCGACCAGCACCTGGGCGTCGCCGAGCGGTCCCGAGGGCATCAGGAAGTGCTGGTGGTAGGTCGTGAACCGACCCTGCAGATTGGCGTCGATCTGGTCCTGGTCGTAGGTGAGCGTGAAGAAGCTGGGCACGCCGAGCCGCTGGGCGGCTTCCTTGGCCCGGTCGGCGTCGGGCACCGCCCACACGACACCGATGAGTCCCTCGCCCTTCTGTTCCAAGATCGCGTCGACATGGCTCCCGGCGCCCTCGATCGGGGCGACGAGCTCGATGCCGCCGTCCCACGACATCAGGACGTTCACGCCGAACGCAGCGGCCTCGTCGTCGTTGGCCGGATGGAACGTGCAGTCGAGCAGCTCCTCGTAGAACGCCCGGCCCGCCTCGATGTCACGGACGGCCATCACGACCCGGTTCACGCCCTGCTGCTTCATCGCTTCGCCTGCTGCTTCATCGCTCCGCTCCCCCGTGCGTCATGGCGTCACGCTGTCAGATCGGCGCGTAGGGTGCCAGCGTGCTGCCTCGCCACCTCCGCTCACTGCTCTTCGCACCAGCCGTCCGCCCCGATCTGCTCCGCAAGATGTCGCGCACCGGCGCCGACGCCATCGTGATCGACCTGGAGGACGCCACGCCGCCCGACGCCAAGGACACCGGGCGCATCGAGATGCGCTCGGCGGTGGCCGACCTCGTCGGACCGATCCCGATCCTGGTCCGGGTCAACGACGACACCACGCCGTGGCACGACGACGATCTCGACAGCCTTCCGACCGAGGGGCTGGCCGGCATCGTCGTGCCGAAGATCGAGACGATCGACGGCCTCGACACGCTCGCCGGGCGGCTCGCCGGCCGCAGTCTCGACCTGCCGGTCATCGGTGGGGTCGAGACCGCGCTGGGCGTCGCCGACGCCCGACCCCTGCTCGCCCACCCGATCGTCAGCGCCGGCTACTTCGGCGCCGAGGACTTCATCGCCGACATGGGCGGCGTCCGCACGCCGTCCAACGACGAGGTCGCGTACGCCCGAGCCCAGGTCGCCCTGGCCGGTCGTCTCGCCGAGGTCGCGGTGATCGATCAGATCGTCGCCGACTTCACCGACGACGACCGCTGCCGTCGTGAGTGCCTCGACGCTCGGGCCATGGGCTACGGCGGAAAGCTCTGCATCCATCCGGCCCAGGTGGCGATCGCCAACGAGGCGTTCTTGCCGTCGGCCGAGGAAGTCGAGCGGGCCCGTCGCCTTCTCGCCGCCTACGACGAGGGCACGGCCCGCGGCGTCGCATCGGTCGCGTTCGAAGGCCAGATGGTCGACGAGCCGGTCGCCGTTCAGGCGCGTCGCATCCTCGCCCAGGCCGACGACTGATCAGCCTGCGGGCCGCCGCAGCATGAGCGCGTTGCGAACGGTGCGGCACACCAGCACGTCGTCGTGGTTGAAGACCCGATGCTCGAACGTGACCACGCCCTGATTCGGCCGTGACGACGACGCCCGGCTCTTCAGGACCTCGGTCTCGACCCGGATGGTGTCACCGTGGAAGACCGGCGCCGGGAAGACGCTCTCCTCGAAACCCAGATTGGCCACGGTGGTGCCGAGGGTCGTCTCGTGCACCGAGATGCCAACCGCGAGGCTGAGGGTCAGCAGGGAGTTCACGAGCGGCTTGCCGAACTCGGTCTCCTTGGCGGCGTAGTCGGCGTCGAGGTGGAGCCACGCCGGGTTCATGGTCATCGTGGTGAAGCCCACGTTGTCGGCTTCGGTGATGGTCCGACGGATGACGTGCTGGATCACCAACCCCTCGGTCAGCTCCTCGAACCACTTGCCGGAGACAGGACGGTCGCTCATCTCCGGACCCTAGCCCTGGGCATCAGGCCACCGTGCGGACGAGATCCTCGGTGATCGGTTCGTCGAACTCGAGGACACACGCCACCCGACCCGCGTCCTCCTCGATCAACAGCGACACGTCGATGATCGGGAGGTCGTCGCGGTCGACGAGACGGCTCGTGATCTCGAAGACCTCCGCGCCGCACAGGACATCGACGGCCGACGGGTCGCCGATCTCGATCGCGTCGAGGTCGTCGGCGACGATCACCTGCGCGTGGTGAGGTCGACTGCACGGCACGCCGATCACCGACTCGACGACGTCGGCGAGTTCGTCGCGGATGCAGTCACCGCTCTGGAGGTGCTTCACCCCCAGGCGTCCGGGCGCGGTGATCGTGCCGTTGACGCCGCGCTCGGTCTGGTCGGTCGCCGACTGGCTACACGCACCCACGACCATCGTCACCGCCAGGGTCACGGCCGCGACGGCGCCGCGAAGCGATCGCATGACGTCAGCCCGCTGGGTCGATCGGCGTCAGACGCAGGACGGTGATCGATCGCGGGTCGAGGGTGTGCTCGAGGTCGCCGTCGACGCGCCCGACCCCGATCGGGTCGAGCGTGAGGTCGAGCACGGAAGCGACCTCGGCGCCGTTGTAGCTCACCGAGCGGGCGGCGAGATCGCTCGCGGTCATCACGTCGGCGGTGGCCTCCCACGGGCCGCTTCCGCCTTCGAGACCGATCGACAGCGAGACGGCGTCATCGCTGGGGTTGAGCAGCATGATCTGAACCGACCCGTCGTCGCCGGACGTCGCGTAGGTGGTGACCGCGTCGCCCACGACCGGTCGCAGGGTCGTGCCCATCAGCGACCACGACCGGAAACCGAACAGCACGGGAAGCGCCTCGCCCGAGTCGGCGTCGACGAGCCCGTAGCTCGTTCCGAGGCCGTCCTCGCCGTCGAAGAGATTCCAGTGGTTGGCGATCTCGACCCCCGACAACGCCATCGCCCCGATCGTCTCGGCGGTGAAAAAGGCGTTGGCTGCAGTGCGCATCACCGCATCGGTGTCACCGTCGCGGAACGACACGAGGTTGTACTCGGTGACCGCAACGGCAAGCTCCGGCACGCCCCAACCCGCCATGGCCTCGCGCAGGCCGGCCATCGACGCCGGCCACGCTTCCTGAGCGCGACCGGGGATCGAGGCGGGGTCGGGCGAGTTGTCGTAGCCGTACCAGTGGACGATGTAGAAGTCGACGTGACCGTCAGCGGCGGCGAGCACCTCGTTGCCGAAGTCGGACCAGGCTCCGGCTGGCGCCACCCCGACCGCGCCGATCTGGGACGCCGGGTCGACGGCCCGGATCGCCGCGGCGTACTCGACGAGTCCCGCCTGGTCGTCGATGCCGAGCATGTACTCCGTGCCGTCGCAGGTGGCGACGTTCTCCCAGCCGAACGACGCACACTGCGGCCCGGCCGACGCCGCTGCGCCGTAGATCTCGTTGCCGATCTCCCAGTAGCGAACACCGATCGGGTCGGCGAACCCGAGGTCGACGCGCCGCTGCGCCCACTGGGCCTCGACCCCCCAGTCGACGCCGTCGGCATCGACCCCGATCACGGTCTGGTCGTCGACATCGCCGTTGAAGAAGGCCACGAGCGCGGCCGCCTCCTCCGGTGTGCCGTTGTAGTGAATCGTCCAGACGAACTCGGTCGATTCGTCGACATCGCTCATGACCCGGGCGAAGTCCGCGACCGTCATCGCCCACGGCCAAAAGCAGCCATCGAGCCCGTCGAGGCACGCCAGCCAGTCGTAGTCGTTGCTCCACGAGCCACCGGGAAAGCGAAGGACCTCGACGCCCGCCACGTCGATCGCGGGATGGTAGAAGTCCAGCGAGTCGCGGGACGGCCCCAGCCACGCAGGCAGATTCGAACCCAAGAGTCGTCGATCGAACGGTGCACCGGCGCCCGTCAGGTCGATGACGATGTCGCGATCGCCCACCGCGATCCCCGGATCGAGCGTGGCCGCCTGGTCGTCGAGAACGTCGACCGGAAGCGGCTCGGGATCGGCCGGTTCGACGGTCGTCACCGGCGTCTCGGCGCGGAGCGTGATGCTCGGCTCGTCGTCACCGCCACCGCCGGAACAGGCGGCCGTGAGGAGTGATAGGGCAAGACCGGCCGCTGCCAGCCGCTCGAACCGCATGGCCCCCATCGTAGGGGCCGAGGCCATGCTCGTGGCCGCACATCCGTCGGCATAGCCTGCGCCCATGCGCACCCACGACCTCATCATCATCGGCGCCGGTTCGGGCAACTCGATCATCGGCCCCGAGCACGACGACATGGACGTCGCCATCATCGAACGAGGCCTGTTCGGCGGGACCTGTCTCAACGTGGGGTGCATCCCGTCGAAGATGTTCGTCTACGCCGCCGAGATCGCCGAGCTGGCCGGCCGCATCGGCCCGCAGCTCGGTGTGCACACGACGTTCGAGGGCGCCGACTGGAAGGCGATCCGTGATCGGGTGTTCGGCCGGATCGACCCCATCGCCGCCGGCGGTGAGGAGTACCGCAAGAGCCTCGAGAACGTCACCGTGTACCAGGACTCGGTGCACTTCGTGGGGCCCAAGCAGATCCAGGCCGGCGACGAGGTCATCACCGCCGAGAAGATCGTGATCGCCGCGGGTGCCCGGTCGTGGATCCCGCCGGTCGACGGTCTCGAAGAGGTCGGCTACCACACCTCCGACACGATCATGCGCCTCGACGAGATGCCGAAGCGCCTCGCCGTGATCGGCGGCGGCTACATCGCCACCGAGCTCGGCAACGTCTTCGGCATGCTCGGCAGCGAGGTGACGTTCCTGCTGCGCAGCGACCTCATGCTGCGCAGCGAGGACGAGGCGATCTCGTCGGCGTTCACCGAGGCCTACAAGAAGAAGTTCGACGTCCGCACCCTGTCGGGGATCTACTCGATGCATCGCGAGGGCGACGAGATCGTGATGGATCTCTTCCCCAACCACGACGAACTCCGCGTCGACGAGGTCCTGGTCGCGACCGGTCGAGTTCCCAACAGCGACGAGTTGCGCCTCGCCGAGCACGGCTACGAGATCGACGCCGACGGCTACCTGGTGACCGATGCCAACCTCCGCACCAACGTCGACGGCGTGTTCGCGCTGGGCGACATCACCAACCCGGTGCAGCTCAAGCACGTCGCCAACCACGAGGCGCGGGTCGCGAAGCACAACCTCGAAAACCCCGACTCCATGATCGAGGTCGATCACCGCTTCATCCCCCACGCGGTCTTCGGGCACCCCCAGGTCGCATCGGTCGGCATGACCGAGCGCGAGGCCGCGGTCTCAGGCCTCGACTACACCTGCCACGTCCAGCACTACGCGTCGGCCGCCTACGGATGGGCGATGGAGGACACGACGAGCATCGTGAAACTCATCATGGATTCCCACACCCGCATGCTGCTCGGTGCGCACATCTGCGGGCCGCAGGCGTCGAGCCTGATCCAGCAGTTGATCCAGGGCATGACCTTCGGCCAGACCGTCGACGAGATGGCGCGGGGCCAGTACTACATCCACCCCGCCCTGCCCGAGGTCATCGAGCAGGCTCTGCTCGAGTTGTAAGCGAAATGGCGACACTTCGTACCAGGTACGACGTGTCGCCAAGTCACGAGATGCCGGTGATGTCCTCGGCGGTCTTCTTGGCCCACGTGTAGTCGGCCTTGCCGTTGGGTCCGCGCAGCACGCTGTCGACCCGCAGGATGCGCTTCGGGGTCTTGTACGCGGCGATGCGGGTCCGGGCGTGGGCGATCAGATCGTCGTCGCTCACGTCGACCCCGGGTTCGAGGCTCAGCACCGCGTTGACGGTCTGGCCCCAACGCTCGTCGGGCAGGCCGACGACGTTGCAGTCGACGACGTCGGGGTGGGACTTCAACGCCTCCTCGACCTCCTCGGGGTAGATCTTCTCGCCACCGGAGTTGATGCTCACCGAGCCGCGCCCAAGCAACGTGATCGTGCCGTCGGCCTCGACGGTCGCGTAGTCGCCCGGGATCGAGTAGCGGGTGCCGTTGATGGTCGGGAACGTCTCGATGGTCTTCTTCTCGTCCTTGAAGTAGCCGAGCGGGACCACCCCTCGGTTGGCGAGCCGACCACGTTCGCCCGAGCCCGGCTCGACGATGCGGCCGTCGTCGGTGATGACCACCGTGGTGTCGCCGAGTTCGAACCTGGCGGTCTTGGCCTGGTCGGCGTCGCCCTTGGTGAGCTGGCTGCCCTGACCGGGGCTCTCCGACGAGCCGAGGGTGTCGAGCAGCGTGAGCTTCTTGTGTTCGAGGAAGCGGGCCTTGGACTCCTTGGACCACATCACGCCCGACGACATGATCTGGAACAGGCTCGAGAGATCGTGGGGCTCACCGGCGGCCTTGGCCCGGTCGAGTTCCTCGAGCATCGGACGCGAGAACGCTTCGCCGACGATGGCGAGCATGGTGAGATCGTGATGGGCGACGACTTCCCACAGCTCCTTGGCGTCGAACGAGCGGCTGGGCAGAGTGGCGACCGCGCCCCCGGTCATCAGGACCTGCAACGAGACGATGCCCGACGTGCCGTGCATCAGCGGGGCTCCGGCGAGCACCCGCGTGGTGCGCTTCTTGTCGTGGAGGGCGACGGCAGCGGCGACCGCATCGTCGACCGTGGTCGGCACCGGCTGCTTGAGCGGGCGGTAGAAGGCGTCGGCGCTCTTCTGGAGCTCGGCGTGGGGCCACATCACGGCCTTGGGGTTGCCGGTGGTGCCGCCGGTATAGAGGAACCAGAGGTCCTGGCCCGAGCGTTCGATGCGCGGCGCAGGCTCGTGGGTCGCGAGCAGGTCGTCGTAGTGCACGGCGCCGTCGAGCAGCTCGCCACCGCCGACCTGGACGAGCAGCGTGAGCTCGGGGCAGCGGTCGCGGACCTCGGCGACCCGATCGGCGAGGGTGACGTCGAAGAAGACCGCCTTCGCGTCGGCGTTGGTCAGCAGGTAGGCGAGCTCGTCGGCGAGGTAGCGATAGTTGACGTTGCACGGCACTGCTCGCTGCTTGAAGGCCGCGAACTGGGCCTCCTCGTACTCGAAGCCGTTGTACAGGTAGAGCCCGACCTTGTCGTCGTGGCCCACGCCGGCCGCGTCCAGCGCCGCCGCGATCCGCGCGCTTCGGTCCTCGAATTGCCGCCATGTGTGCGAATCGAAGCCGTGCGCGGCGGCGATCGCATCGGGCACCGCATCGGCGACCCCTTCCCAGATGCTGGCGAAATTCGGCATTCTCGTCCCCCTGTTCCGGCACGGAGCATACGCTGGTGGACACATGTCCCCCGAACCCGGTTCCCTCAACCCCCAGCAGCGCCGGCAGGACCTCGAACGCATGGCCGCCGACGAGCTCGATGTGCTCGTCATCGGTGGCGGCGTCACCGGTGTCGGCTGCGCCTTGGACGCCGCGACCCGCGGCCTCTCGGTCGGTCTCGTCGAGCAGCGCGACTTCGCGTCGGGCACCTCCAGCCGATCCTCGAAGCTCATGCACGGCGGCCTCCGCTACCTCGAGCAGATGGACTTCGCGCTCGTGCACGAGGCCCTGCAAGAACGCGGTCTGCACACCACCACGGTCGCCCCGCACCTCGTCCGCCCCATCTCGTTCCTGATCCCGCTCACCGGGCGGATCTGGC
>JBCBYI010000013.1:0-33286 GCA_039815945.1 Actinomycetota bacterium
TTCAGGGCTCGTGCGCGGGGCTGGAGGCAATGGTGGTGACACGAGCCCGAGCGTTGCCTTGCCTCGTGCGGCCGGATCGCTACTCGAACGAAGGCGTGCGGGACTGGTTGGCGGCGACGTTCCCCGTCTACGGCATCGTCGAACCGGAGCCGACGTGGATGCAGCTGTCCGGAAAGGGGCGCGGCGGACGGCGGCCGACCTGGGCGCCCAACTGGTATCCGGAACGACTCTGGACCCGCCTCCACAGCCTCCACGCGAGCTTCCAGGGCGACGGGAGGTGGGTGAAGGTCACCAGCTCCAGCCGAGACCATGGCATCCACGAACACCTGCATGAGATGATCGCCGGCCGCTCGCGGAACGGCCACGACGACACCGTGTACCCAACAGAGCTCTGGCAGGGCGACCTGATGGTCGACGGGGCGCTGGTTGACTTCCGAGGCGCCCAGAGCGAAGCACAGTGGTCGTGTGTCGCACTGGTCGACGGCGGGTCGATCCATCTTCGGGGCAACGGTATCGAGCCGGCCGAAATCGAGCTCGAACGGATGCGGGACCCGGGCCCCGCACTGCGGGGCCAACGGGAACGAGAACGACGGGGGCGAGGCCGCTGAGGCCCAGCCGGATCAGTCCTGGTGGGTCTTGACGAGGGTGCCGAGGTAGAGCTCGATCACCTTCGGGTCGGTGAGGAGCTCACGACCGGTGCCCTCATAGGCGTTCGAGCCCTGATCAAGCACATAGCCACGGTCGCAGATCTGAAGACAGCGGCTGGCGTTCTGCTCGACCATGACGATCGAGACGCCGGCCCGGTTGATCGTGTAGCAGTTGACGAAGACCTCGTCCTGGAGTGCCGGCGACAAGCCGGCCGACGGCTCGTCGAGCAGCAGCACCGACGGATTCATCATGAGCGCACGCCCCATGGCCAGCATCTGGCGCTCGCCACCGGAGAGCGAGCCGGCTCGCTGATCGCTGCGCTCGACGAGGCGCGGGAACATCTCGCCGACCTGCTCGAAGCGCTCGCCGTACATCTTCGGCTGCAAGAAGGTGCCCATCTCGAGGTTCTCCTCGATGGTGAGCGCCGGGAAGACGTTGTTGTTCTGCGGCACGTAGCCGATGCCCTTCGACACCAGCGAGTGCGCCTTCAGACCGGTGATGTCGTCGCCCCGAAGCCGGATCTGACCGGCCCGGATGTCGAGGAAGCCGAAGAGCGACTTCAGCAGCGTCGACTTGCCGGCGCCGTTGGGGCCGATGATGCCGACGAGCTCACCCTCGAACAGCTCGAGCGAGCAATCGTTGAGGATGTTCACGCCTGGCACATAGCCGGCGGTCAGGCGGTCGGCGATGAGCAGCGGCTCACCGGTGCGATCGGATGCGACCATCAGTCCTCTCCCAGATCGAGCTTCGAATCATGGTGGGCGCCCAGGTAGGCGTCGATCACGGCCGGGTTGGCCGAGATCGAGGCGGGCGGCCCCTCGGCGATGACCTGACCCTCAGCCATCACGACCACCCAGTCGGAGATGTCTTGGACCATGTCCATGTCGTGCTCGACGAAGAGCACGGTCATGCCCTCGTCACGCAGACCCTTCACATGGTCGAGCAGCGACTGCTTCAGCGCCGGGTTCACGCCGGCCATCGGCTCGTCGAGCATCACCATCGAGGGCTTCACCATGAGCGCACGGGCCATCTCGAGCAGCTTGCGCTGACCACCGGACAGGGTGCCGGCGAATTCGTCGCGCATATGGGCGAGGTTGAACCGCGTGAGCAGTTCGCCGGCGCGGGCTTCGATCTCGGCGTCCTGGCCCGTCCAGATCGACGGCAGGAGCGCACGCATCATGCCCTCGCCCTTCTGGTCGACGGCGCCGAGCTTCATGTTCTCCATCACCGTCATGCGAGACAGCGACTTGGTGAGCTGGAACGTGCGGACCATGCCGTAATTGGCGATCTTGTACGCCGGCACGTCATCGATCTCCTCACCGTTGAACGACTTCGTGCCGGTAGTCGGCTTGTCGAAGCTGGTGAGCAGATTGAACAGGGTGGTCTTGCCGGCGCCATTGGGGCCGATCAACGCGGTGATGACACCACGCTGGACCTCGAGGTGGTCGACGTCCACGGCCTTGAGGCCCCCGAACGAGCGGCTGATGTTCTTGGCCACCATGATCGGATCGGGCTTCTTCGAACCAGGCTGGGGCTTGACGTCGGCCAGTGCCGCACGGGCGGCCGTGGCGTCCGTGCCGACGAGGTCGGGCTGGCGCCAGGCGTCGCGGAGCACGATCGAGCCGAAGGCCTTGTCGATCACCGAGCGGCCGTGCTGATCGCTGCGACCCGTCATGGCGATCAGGGCCGAAGGAACGAGCGCCACGAGGATGGCGATGATCGTCGGAGCCCACAGGCCACCGTCGCCTTCGAACGCGGTTGCGTAGTAGATCGCCGGGCCGACGGTGAACACCGTGAAGATCAGCTCACGCGGGATCGCCCGACCGAGGCCGAGCGGCTCGCCGGTGACGGCATCGAGGAGCTTCGTGCCGGCCATGGTCTTGCCGACGCCGGCCGCGGTCATGGCCTGCACGTAGAGCACGTTGTAGAGCGCGAGGCCGATCGCGGCGACGCCGAGCACGAACCAGATGGTCGCGCCGAGCGCACTGCGGCCCTCGCCGAAGGCGTACTTCAACAACAGGTAACCGACGAGGCCGAGCGCCAACGACAAGACGAGGTCGAGGCCGCGCCCGAAGAAGCGCTTGCCGGTCGCCGGAACGGCGCGGGAGCCGAGCTGTGCGAGATCAACGGTCATCGAGTGCCATCTCCTCTCGGGAGCCGAAGATGCCCTGCGGGCGGAACACGGCGAGCAGCACGAGGCCGACGCCGATGAGGATGAAGCGGACCTGACCGACCTGGGTGCCGTCCATCAGGCCTTCGGGAACGAAGTCCTGATCGCGCAGGAAGAAGTCGGTGAAGTTGATCAGGCCGTACAGCAACGACGCACCGATCACCGGACCCCAGGTCTTGCCGACGCCGCCGAGGATCAACGCCACCCAGGCGAAGAAGGTGACGTCGGTGATGAAGTTCTGGGGCTGGGCGGACTGGGTGCCGATCGCGCGGAGCATGCCGCCCATTGCGCCGATCATGCCGCCGAGCATCAGGGCCTGCATCTTGTAGAAGTAGGCGTTCTTGCCGAGGCTGCGAGCCGCGTCTTCGTCCTCACGGATCGCCTTGAGCACACGGCCCCAGGGGCTGCGCATCAGCGTGTAGACGACGCCGACCATGGCGAACAGCACGACCCAACCGACCAACACGACCCACATCTGGTTGCCGATGAAGAGATCGAACAGGTAGCGCTGATCGGGCTCGAACGGGCTGAGCTCGTAGAACCGGTCGGCGAACTCGCCGTGTCCGTCCGACGAACCGGTGAGCCAGTCGAAGCGGGGCGAACGGGCGATGATGCGGAACATCTCGGCCGTCGCGATCGTGACGATGGCGAGGTAGTCGGCCCGAAGTCGCAGCGTCGGCACACCGAGCAGCAGGGCCAGCACGATCGGCAGCACCACGACGCCCATGAACACGGCGCTGAAGAACGACCAGTCGTAGACGACCACGAAGATCGACAGGCCGTACGCGCCGGCGGCCATGAAGACCGCCTGACCGAAGTTCAACAGGCCGGTGTAACCGAAGTGGATGTTGAGGCCGAGTGCGGCGAGCCCGAAGTAGATGAACTGCTCGCCGAACAAGCCACGAAGCGTGTTCTCGAGCAGGCCTTGACCGTCCATGTCGGAGAAGGTTGCGTAGACGACCATCACCAGGAACAGTGCGGCGGCAATGCCGAGGCCGATGCGGCCCCAGTTGATGCCCTTGTCGACAGCGGCGGGGCCATCGTCCTCGGACGAGATCGGGGATGCGATGTCTGTCATCAGAAGCCTCCTATCCGATCCGCTCGGCTCGACCGAGCAGACCCTGGGGGCGGACCAGCAGGATCAGCGCCAACACGAGGAGGGCGCCGACGTTCTTCATGTCGGCGGGGATCACCAGCGTCGAGGTCTGGATGAACACGCCGACGATCAACGACCCGAAGAGGGCGCCGTAGGCGGTGCCGAGACCGCCGAGGGTCACACCGGCGAACATCAGCAGCAAGAGACGGAAGCCCATCTCCCAGCCGATGGTCTCGGTGATGCCGAAGAGCACACCGCCCATGCCGGCGAGCGCACCACCGGCGATCCAGACGGTGCGGATGACCTTCTCGACGTCGATGCCGGAACTCTCGGCGAGGTCGCGGTTGTCGGAGACGGCTCGCATGGCCTTGCCGATGCGGGTGCGCTGGAGGGCCAGACCGACGGTCAGGAGGACGACCGCCGAGAAGACGACGATGAAGATGTCCTTCGGGGTCATCGAGAACCAGCCGAAGTCGATCGTGTCCTGCAGCTGATAGTCGCGGTAGCGCCGCACGCGTCCACCGAACTGGAACAAGAAGATGTAGCGGAACATGATCGAGAAGCCGATCGAGACGACCAGCATCGAGATCAGGCTCGAACCCCGCTTGCGGAGCTTGCTCCACACGATGGCGTTGAATGCCCCGCCGGCGGCGCCGGTGAGCAGCACCGTGAGGATGGCGCCGAAGATGAGGTGCATCTGCCAGTCGCCGCCGATGAGGCCACCGAACAGGCCGTATTCGCTGAAGATGTAGGCGACCATGGCGCCGAAGGTGACCATCTCGCCATGGGCGAAGTTCACCAGGCCGGTGGTGCCGAAGATCAGCGACAGACCGATCGCACACATCGCGATGATCATGCCGAGCTTGATGCCGTCGACCGTGAGCTGGACGATCTGGATCGTGCTGTCCTCTTCGAGGATCAGCTCGCCCAGCGGGTAGAGGACGTTTCGGGTGCGCCCCTCGTTGATCTCGAAGCTGAGCACCGCGTTGTCGGCGTTTCGCAGCGAGACGCCATCGGGCAGCGTGCCTTGGTCGAGGCTGGTCGAGTACTCGCCGCCTCCCGGAAGCACGACGAGCCACTCGCCGTTCTCGTCGGTCGTGGCGACCTCGATCGTGGCACCGGCGGCATCGGTGACCGTGATCTCGACGCCAGCGACCGGGACGTCCTCACCGTCGGGGCCGGTGCCGCGCTCGCGGACCGTACCCCCGACCGTGGTCTCCCCGTCCTGCGCACCGGCAGGAAGCGGGGTCAACGAAAGCGCTGCAGCGACGACGAGGATGAACGCGGCGCAGCGCCGAAGCATTCGTGAGTGCAAGTTTCCTCCCCGCATGGCCTGGGTACGTTAGCCGGGGGCTGGCCGTTTCGGCCACGGCGAGGAGACGTGGGTGTTCGCAGCGTGTGAACGCCGCGTGTCGACGCTCGATCAGGCCGTGCGGCCGACGATCTCCTCCACCGGACCGATCATGCCGGTGTAGAAGGGCCCGAAATCGGCGTACAGGGCCGAGGCCGCGTCGTAGCGCATCGTGTAGACGGTGTCCTTGAGGTCGTCCATCTTCACGCCGAACAGGGTCACGCCCCACTCCCAGTCGTCGAGACCGGTCGAGGCGGTGATGAGTTGCACGATCCGACCGGCGAACTGACGCCCGGAGGTGCCGTGCTCGTACATGAGTTCCTTGCGCTCGTCGTACTCGAGTCGGTACCAGTTGTTCTCGGCCTCCCGGCGCTTGGTCATCGGGTAGAAGCACCAGGCGTGCTTGCCCTCGGGCGGGAGGTCCGGGTAGAGCCGCATGTTCTTCATCTCTTCGGGGATGCCCTTGGCGTACTCGGAGAGTTCGGTGATCGAGACGAAGCTGTCGACGACGACGAGACCAGCGCGGGTCAGCGCGGTCTGGAGATCGCGCAGCTTCCAGGAGTCGTTGTGCAGCGCCATGAAGCACAGGTCGGCCTTGTGACCGAGCACGGCGACGGCGACGACCTGGACGTCGTCGGCCTGGGAGGCCTTGACCGCGGCGATGACCGCCTCGTCGTCGGTCTCGATGGTGCGGTTGCAGAAGAGGTGGACGACAGCCACACCCTCGGAGGTCACGACGGGATCAAGCATGGGCTCAGTCTACGGACCGGCGACGGCGTGACTAGCGTCGGCGGACGTGACCCGCAGCACCCATCAGGCCCTCGCCGACGAGCGCAACGCATCGATCGAGATCTACATCAACGGCGAGTTCTTCCCCCGTGACGAGGCGAAGATCTCGGTCTTCGACTCCGGCTTCCTCGTCGGCGACGGCATCTGGGAGGGGATCCGTCTCCACCGTGGCGTGTTCGCCCATCTCGAACGGCATCTCGATCGGCTCTTCGCCGGGGCGGCGGCGATCGATCTCGACATCGGCATGGATCGCGCCGGCGTCGAAACGGCGCTCCGAGCGACCGTCGATCGCAATGCGATGACCGATTCGGTGCATGTGCGGTTGATGATCACGAGGGGTGACAAGAAGACACCGTCGCAGCACCCGTCGAACAACGTCGGCGGACCGAACGTGGTGATCATCGCCGAACACAAGGCCGCCGATCCCGACGTGCGGGATCAGGGCATCTCGCTGTTCACGGCGACCGTGCGACGTCCGCCACCCGACACGCTCGATCAGAAGCTCAATTGCCACTCGAAGCTGCACGAGGTCATCGCGTTGATCCAGGCGACGAAGGCCGGTGCGGACGAGGCGTTGATGCTCGACCCGACCGGCGCGGTCGCCACCTGCAACGCCACCAACTTCTTCATCGTCGACGCTCAGGGCCTGCACACCGCCACCGGGCAGTACAACCTGAACGGCATCACGTCGGCGCTCGTGTGTGAGGTGGCCGAGGCGGCGGGCATCGCGGTGCATCGTCACCCGTTCTCGCTGACCGATGTCTACGCCGCCGACGAGGCGTTCGTCACCGGCACGTTCGGCGGGCTGACGCCCGTGCACACGATCGACGGCCGCACGATCGGCACCGGCCAGCAGGGCCCGACGACCATCCGGCTGCGCGAACGGTACGAGGCCGCCATCGAGGCCGAGGTCACAGGGTGAGGCCGAGGGCTGTCGCGGTCTGCGCACTCGGCGAAGAGCACGCGAGCGCTGTCGCGGTCTGCGCACTCGGCGAAGAGCACGCGAGCGCTGTCGCGGTCTGCGGATGCAGCAACCAACAGTGATCATCCAGTGCTGGTCGGGGCCGAGGAACATCTCGACGGCGCTCATGTACTCGTGGCGGCAGCGGGCGGACGTGTCGGTGGTCGACGAGCCGTTCTACGCCTTCAACATGACGCTCGACACCCGGGGCCATCCGGGCGCCGACGAGGTGATCGCGAGCCAGTCAACCGACCCCGACGAGGTGATCGAGCAGGTCATCTTCGGCGAGTACCCGACACCGCATCTGTACGTGAAGCAGATGGCACATCATCTGGTCGGCGTCGACCGCTCACATCTGGCCCACACGAAGAACCTGCTGCTCACCCGTGATCCGCGTGAGATGTTGCCGTCGTTGTCGGTGCAGGTCCCCGAGTGCACGCTGGCCGACACCGGCCTCACCGAGTCGGTCGAGCTCCTCGATGCCGTGCTGGCCGAGGGCGGGCGCCCGATGGTGATCGACTCACAGCGCCTGCTGGCCGACCCGGCCGGCGTGCTCGGCGCGGTGTGCGCCGCACTCGGACTCGAGTGGGATCCGGCCGTCCTGTCGTGGCCGGCGGGACCGAAGCCGGAAGACGGCGTGTGGGCCAAGCACTGGTACGCCAACGTGCATCGGTCGACGGGGTTCGCCGAGCGGGCACCGTCGAACCATCCGGTGCCGGAGCGACTGGGCCCGATCCTCGACGAGGCCGTCCCGCTCTACGAACGGCTGCTCGAGTACGCGATCTAGCGAGCGATGAGCCGGGCGGGTTCCGCCGGATGACGGCGACTCACGGGTTGCAGCGCAGGCTCATGCAGGAGAGGCCACCGTCGATCCGGGCGGCTTCGTCGGCCTGCACGGCGACGACCTGGTAACCGGCGTCGGTGAGCAGCGCGTGGGTGCGGGGGAAGCCGGTGCGCATGAGGATCAGGTCGTTGACTCGGATCAGGTTGGCGGCGGCTTCCTCGCCGTCGGGGCAGATCAGCACGTCGTAGCCGTCGAAGCAGCCGCTCGCGGCGAGACGGGCCGTGGAGAAGATCGTGGTGTCGTCGACGATGGCGCAGTCGGTCTTGAAGTGCAGGACGCCCGGTGGGGTCTCGACGATCCGCACCGGCAGGCCGGTCGGCGCGACGGCGTCGGCGAGGGCGGCGACCCCGGCCCGGTCGGTGCGTTCGGAGAGCCCGACCATGATCTCGGTGCCGGTGACGAGGATGTCGCCGCCGTCGACGAAGCCGTCGGTGACCCGGGTGACGGTGGCGAAACAAGCCTCGAGATCGGCGACGATCGCATCGGCTTCGCCGGCCCGGCTCGGGGCACCAGGCCGCAGCACGATGGCGTGCGAGCCGATGCACAGGGCCGCGTCTTCGACGAACACGGCGTCGGGGAACTGGTCGAGTGCGTCCATCACCTCCACGTGCACGCCGGCCGCACCCAGCACCGACAGGTAGAGGTCGTGCTCGGCGGCGAACGCGGCGAAGTCCGGATCGGGTCCGTCGCCGGCTCGGAGCCCGTCGACGACCGACGGCGACGGCGGCCGCACGAGGGCGAGGGTGAAGCGGATCGGGCTCATCGCACGCCGTCGGCGCCGAGCAACTCGAGCAGTTCACGCACGAGCTTCGCACCGACCATCGCGGTCTGATCGTTGAGATCACGATCGGGGTTGATCTCGACGAGGTCGGCCCCGACCACGTCGGCGCCGCTCTCACGGATCTCGGCGATCGCATCGAGCAGCTGCCGGCTGGTCCAGCCGCCGGGTTCGTTGTGCGACATGCCCGGAGCGAAGGCCGGGTCGAGCACGTCGATGTCGATCGACACGTAGACCGGGCCCTCGATCCTCGGCATCGGGACGACGCCGAGCTTCGCCTCGAAGACCTCGATGCCGAAGCGGTCGGTCTGGGCCTGCTGGTGCGGGGTCATCGTCCGGATCCCGAACTGCAGCAAGCGGGCGACCTCGCCCCCTTCCATGATCCGGGCGAACGGGCAGGCGTGGGAGTAGCGATCGCCGTCGAGCTGGTCGTAGGTGTCGGGGTGGGCGTCGAAGTGCAGGATCGTCAGCCCCTCGTGGCGTTCGGTCATCGCCTGCACGAGCGGCCACGTGACGAGGTGGTCGCCGCCGATCGACAGGAGGCGGCCGCCGTCGGCGATGGCGGCCGCGGCGGCGTTGCGGATCGTGGCCAGCGCCGGCAGCACTTCGTCGGGCAGATCGAGGTCGCCGAGATCGCGCCAACCGGCGCCCTTGTCGGGGTCGAGGTCGAGACCGGTCTCGGTGCACCAGTTGGCCGAGCCACAGGTGAGCGCGTCACGCACGGCCGAGGGCGCCGCAGCCGGCCCGCGGAGGAACGACGAGTGCACGTCGTAGGGGACACCGAGCAACGAGACATCGGGCATCGCCCGACCCTACCCGTCGCTTCCGTCAGCTCTCGAAGACGTAGGCCGACCCGCTGTTGTTGCCGGCGTCGTCGTTGCCGTAGGCACCGAAGATCGCGACGGCGCCGTCGAGATCGACCGCGTTGCCGAAGAGATCCATCGCCTCGCCGTCATCAGCGAGAACCTTGGCGGTCTCGGTCCACGTCGTGCCCGTCCGGTCGAAGACGTAGCCGGCCCCAGCGGTCGGTGCCACGGTCGAATCGCGGGTCGCGCCCACGACGAGGCGCGCCGCGTTGAGCGCGAGGTCGGAACCGAACTCACCACCCGCGACCGGCGCGCTCGCCGCGAGCTTGACCTCCAGGGTCCAGCTCGCGCCGGTGCGGAGGTACACGTTGACCGAGCCGCTGTTGGCTTCGACGTCGTCGTCGTTGGGCGAACCGACGGCGACCCGGTCGCCCGCCACACCGACACCGAACCCGGCGAGATCGTTCGTGTCAGCGTCAGCGGCGACCAGCTTCGCCTGCTCGGACCAGGCCGCGCCGTCCCAGGTGAAGACATACGCCGCGCCGACGCCACCGTTACTTGGGGCACCGACGACGATCGTGTCGCTGTCGACCGCAACACCGGTGCCGAACAGGTCGAAGGCGGCGCCGTCGGACGCCAGCAGCTTGGCTTCTTCCAGCCAGGTCGACCCATCGAAGCGATACACGTACGCAGCCCCCACCTCGCCCGCCGCGGTGTCGGCGAACGGGGTGCCGACGACGAGCACGTCGCCATCGAGCGCGAGGTCGAAGCCCATACCATCGCCGGTGGCGAGGTCGCTGTTCGCGAGCTTCTGGGTCTCGGTCCACACCCCGTTCGAGCGGGCGAAGACGTAGACCGAACCGGTGCTGGTGTTCGGCGCGACGTCGTCGAAGTAAGCGCTCGCGACGAGCGTGCTGTCGTCGAGGTCGACCGACCAGCCGAACTGGTCGTTGAGGCCGGCATCCGATGCGGTCAGGATCTGACTCGGAAACCAGAAGCTCCCCGATCGATCGAAGGTGTGAACGGTGCCGGCGAACAGGTTCGCGTCGGAGTCCATCGGCGTGCCGATCGCGACGGTCGCAGCCCCGACGGCGACGTCGTAGCCGAAGAACTCGTTGGCGGCGGGGGCTGAGGCGACGAACTTCGCTGCCTCTTCGGGCACGAAGCTGCACTTGCCGCTCGCACCGGCATCGTGGATCGCGCTGACCTCCGCGGCGTCGAGGCTTCGGTCCCAGACGGTGAGTTCGTCGAGAATTCCGTCGAAGGAGAACAGCGGGCCGGGTCCGACCTCTTGTCCGATCGTGGCGTCGACACCCAGGGCAGGCGCGAGCGAGCCGACCGCGGAGTCCTCCGTAGCGACCACCGCTCCGTCGACGTAGAGAGTGATCGTCTCCGGGGTCCAGGTCGCGGCGATGTGGTGGAGTTCACCGTCGTGGAGATCGATCCCGTCGGCCGCAACGACCTGGGGAAACGCAGTAGAGGGATCGTTCAGCTTCAGGATCGGGCCGCCTCGGGGGCTGATCGACAGGCGATACGCCGTGCGGGAGTAGTCCTCGGGCCCGACCCATCGAGCGAAGACGACATCGTCGAGCCCGGTCGGATCCGAGCGAAGCCAGGTTTCGATCGTGAGGCCGCTCGCGGGCGAGCCGAGACCGGGGACGGCGAGTCCCAACCCGGACGAGAGGTCGAATCCGCGCCCGACCCGCGCGCCGTCGAACCCGACGGTTCCGACGGCCGCCGGGCCGATCTCGGCATCGAGTGCGTCCTCACCCCGCCACCAGCCGAGGACCCCCGAGAGATCGACGACACAACCCGGCGTCGGGGCCGCTCCGGCGTCGTCGCCGCCGACGTTCACTGCGAACGTGGCTGCCACCGACGCAGCCAACACCAGCGCACCCATACGCCAGCGACCTGGTCGCCGATCGGCTGTTGCCACTCCGTCTCCCTCGACGCGCCCCACCACGACGAGCGTCTCCGGAGCGTGTCTCCGGCTCAACCGCGGGCGCGGAAACACTCGGTGAACACGAACGAGCCGGTGCGGTCGCCACCACCTCGTGCGGTCGTAACGTCACCGTTCGGGTGATTCAGGCGTCGACGTAGATCTCGAGGGCACCGTCGCGGGCGAAGCCGGCGAGCTGCAGCCCGGCCCGATGGGCGGTGGCGACGGCGAGCGCCGTCGGAGCGCTGACGGCGACGAGGGCCCGGAAACCGGCGGCCCAGGCCTTGTGCACGAGCTCGAAGCTGGCGCGGCCGCTGACCACGACGGCCTTGCCGGTGCGATCCTGGCCGTCGAGCACCATGCGACCGACGAGCTTGTCGACGGCGTTGTGACGACCGACGTCCTCACGAACCAGAGCGATGCCGCCCTCGGGCTCGACCACCCCGGCGGCGTGCACCGCACCGGTGGTGTCGAAGAGATCTTGCATCGGGCGGAGCTTGTCGGGCGCGTCGGCCAGCACCCCCCACTCGACCGGATCACCGGTGACGGGCTCGAGCGTGGCGGCGAGCTCGTCGATCTCGTCGGTGCCACAGAAGCCGCATGACGAAGTGGTGGTGGCGAGCCGAGGCGTGGGCTCGGGAGCCCGGCCACCGGTCGAGACGGTGACGATGTTGAACGCCGTCGCCGCGGCCGAACCGTTGGCGCAGTACTTGACCTCGATCGGCTTGAAGCCGCCGAGCAGGCCCTCGTTGTGACAGAACCCGACGGCGAGTTCGAAGTCGTTGCCGGGCGTGCGCATCGTGGTGGCGACCCGGGTGCCGTCGAGTTCGATCGCCATCGGCTCCTCGGTGGCGAGGGTGACGGGGCGGCGACCGCGCGACGGCTCGTCGTGGGACCAGGGACGGACCAGCCGCTGCTCACTGCGCTTGCGCGGGCTCACGTCCTCAAGCGTACGCCCGTCACCGAATTTGGGGGCGCGGTAGCGTCCGACGATGACCTCGTTCGGTGCCATGTTGCGGCGGGACCTCCCGCCCGAATCGCTCATCGACATCGCGCGAGCGGTCGCGCCGATCGTCGACGAGCTCTGGATCGTCGAGGACCTCGAGTGGCCGGGCGGTGTCGCCCAGCTCGCGGCTGTGCTCGAAGCGACGAACGACGACCGCAGCGGCCGCCCCGTCGTCGGCCACGGCATCGCGCCTGCGCCGTTCCGGAACCCGGCGGCACTCGCGATGGAGTGGGCAACGCTCGCCCGCATGTATCCGGGCCGGCTCCACGGCGGAATCGGTCACGGACTCCCACCGTGGATGGACCAGATCGGGGAGAAGGTCGCCTCGCCGCTCACGCTCCTGCGCGAGACGATCGAGGTCACCCGGCTGCTCCTCCGGGGCGGACCGATCACCTATGTCGGGCGGTACGTCAACATCAGCGATGTCACCCTCGTGTTCCCCCCGACCGACGTGCCACCGGTGCTGGCCGGTGTCACCGGGCCGAAGTCGCTGGAGCTGGGCGGGATGGTCGCCGACGGCACCGTGCTGTGCGAGGGCCACGACCTCGATCAGGTCGCCGCTGCGAAGGCCCGTATCGCAGAGGGCCGCACCACACCCGACGCACCCGACGCGCATCACTTCACGCTCTACGTCGGCTACTACCTCGGCGACCTGGGCAAGCTTCCTCCCCCGCCCACCGACGGACCCGACGGCTGGGCGGCGGTCACCGACGACCCCGGCCACATGGTGGAGATGCTGCAGCCCTACTGCGACGCCGACATCGATTCGCTCGTATTGATCCCGTTCGGCGAGACGATCGAACAGCTCAATCGCTTCGACACCGACGTGCGACCCAACCTGCGGCTCGACCGTCGTGGTCAGGGCTGACGGGTCAGCGCCTCGCTCACTGGCGGCTACGGCTGACGCCGCAACACGCTGCGGAGGTGATGGGTGAGCGGCTCGCCCATCGCCGCCATCCAGAAGTCACACGTCAGCGTGTCGCCCTCGACGACGTAGCGACGGCGCGTCTCCCGCACGAGCTTGGCCGACGGCGACATGTGTACCGCCTCGGTCGTGAGATCGACCTCGACCCCCGCCTCGGTCTCGGCGACGGTGCCGGTGTGGATCTCGACGATGCCGGAGGGCTGGGTGAGGACGAGTTCGATCGTGCCGTCGCCCTGGGGGCGCAGGTAGCCGGCCTCGGCGTGCAGCGGCGTGCCCGTCTCGCGTTCCTTGGTGCGCTGCCGGAGGGCGATGAACGGCTTGCCGACGTGCCCGAAGGTCAACGTCTCGCCGTAGGAGAACGAGCGGATCGTCGGGTACGCGCCCTCGCCCGGCCCCTGCCACGTACCGAGCAGCGGGATCAGCGGGGCGTTGAGCGGATGGAGATCCGGGGCGTCCATGGCGGCACGGTAGCGCACGGCCGAAAACGCGGAACGGCCCCCGCCTTGGCGGGGGCCGTTCGCGTGTCTGAGGAAGCGGGGCCAGTCGACGACCCCGCTACTCCTTGGGACCTCTTCCTACGTCAGAAGTCCATGTCGGGCATGCCGCCGCCGGCGCCCTCGTCCGGGGCGTCGGCGATGACGGCCTCGGTGGTGAGGAACAGCGCCGCGATCGAACCCGCGTTCTGCAGGGCCGAACGGGTCACCTTGGCGGCATCGATGATGCCGGCCTCGACCAGGTCGATGTACTCGCCGGTCGCGGCGTTGAGGCCGTTGTTGCCGTCGAGCGAGCGAACCTGCTCGACCACGACGCCACCCTCCATGCCGGCGTTGACGGCGATCTGGGTGAGCGGACCTTCGAGCGCACGAGCGACCATGCGGGCGCCGACCTGAGCGTCGGGGTCGTCGAGGCTGTCGACCATCGCGTTGACCGCGGCCTGCGCCCGGATGAGGGTGGTGCCACCGCCGGCGACGACACCCTCTTCGATGGCGGCCTTGGTGGTGGAGACGGCGTCCTCGATGCGGTGCTTCTTCTCCTTGAGCTCCACCTCGGTGGCGGCGCCGACCTTGAGGACGGCCACGCCACCCGACAGCTTGGCGAGGCGCTCCTGGAGCTTCTCGCGGTCGTAGTCGGAATCGGTGTTCTCGATCTCGGCCTTGATCTGGGCGATCCGGCCGTTGACGTCGGCGCCGTCGCCGGCACCTTCGACGATGGTGGTCTCGTCCTTGGTGACGACGATCTTGCGGGCCGAACCGAGCATGTCGAGGCCGACACCGTCGAGCTTGAGACCGACCTCTTCGCTGACGACCTGGCCGCCGGTGAGGATGGCCATGTCCTGCAGCATCGCCTTGCGGCGCTCACCGAAGCCCGGCGCCTTGACCGAGACGGAGGTGAAGGTGCCACGGATCTTGTTCACGACGAGGGTGGCGAGGGCCTCACCCTCGACGTCCTCGGCGACGATCAGGAGCGGACGGCTCGACTGCATGACCTTCTCGAGCACGGGGACCAGCTCACGGACGTTGCTGATCTTGGCCGACACGAAAAGGATGTAGGGGTTGTCGAGCACGGCTTCCATGCGCTCAGCATCGGTGACGGAATACGGCGAGATGTAGCCCTTGTCGAAGCGCATGCCCTCGACGAAGTCGAGCTCGAGACCGAAGGTCTGGCCCTCTTCGACGGTGATCACGCCGTCCTTGCCGACCTTGTCGATCGCCTCGGCGATGGTGGCGCCGATCTCGGCGTCGGCCGCGGAGATGGCGGCGACGTTGGCGATCTGGTCCTTGTTCTCCGAGACGTCCTGGGCGCTCTCGCGGATGGAGGCGACGGCGGCTTCGACGGCGGCCTCGATGCCCTTCTTGAGCGACATCGGGTTGGCGCCAGCGGCGACGTTGCGCAGGCCCTCGCGGACCATCGACCAGGCGAGGACGGTGGCGGTGGTGGTGCCATCGCCGGCGACGTCGTCGGTCTTCTTGGCGACTTCCTTGACCAGCTCGGCGCCGATGCGCTCGAACGGATCCTCGAGCTCGATCTCCTTGGCGATCGAGACACCGTCGTTGGTGATCGTGGGGGCGCCCCACTTCTTGTCGAGCACGACATTGCGGCCCTTCGGGCCGAGGGTGACACGAACGGCATCAGCGAGCTGGTTCATGCCCGCTTCGAGGCCACGGCGGGCCTGCTCGTCGAACTGAATGGTCTTGGCCATCATTCCTCCGGAGGACTGGGTTGAGGACGCTGGCACTCTCGTGCCGCGACTGCTAATTCAACCCTGCGAACCCCCGAATCGCAACCAGGAGCCGCATCGGAACGAGCCGATCAGCCGCCGGCGACCGCTGGGACGATCGACACGACCGTGTCGGCCGTGACCGGGGTCGCGAGACCGTCGAGACGGCGACATTCGGTGTCGTCGACGAAGACGTTGACGAAGCCCCGCAGCCGCCCGTCGTCGGTCATCACACGCTCGGTGAAGCCGGAGTGGCGGTCCTCCAGGCCGGCCAGCACGTCGGCCAGATCTCGGCCGTCGACATCGACCTCTCCGGTGCCGCCGGTGAGGGAACGCAAGGTGTTGGGGACACGGACGAGGACCACGGGCGCCGACCCTAGGCCAGTGCCCCTTCATGGGACAGGTGTCACTGAGGCGCTGGGACCAAATTCCCTCGAAAGTGGTTCAGTCGGCCTGTGTGGTGGTCGAAACCCTCGGCGACCCCGAATGACCTGCTCGCTCGGGGCCCAGCCGCCATCCAGAGGAGTGCCATGGCCATCGACCCCATCGTCCAGGACCGTCTCACCGAGCTCGTCTCGGCGCTGTCCGGCACCCCCGACGCCGTCGCCCGCCTCGCCCTCGACCGCGCCGATGGCGACGAGACCCTCGACGATCCCCTGGCCGCGGTCGCCGGTGCCCTGGTCGCCATCCGCCGCAACGATCTGCCCGTCCTCGCCGGCGCGTCCACCTGAGACTCGCCCGCCGCGCGGCCCCCAGAAGGGGACCGGCATCTACGATCAGGGCATGGATCTCGACCGTCAGCGTGCCCAGCCGCCGGCGCCCGGTCTGCCCCTCGGCGCCAAGATCGCGATCGGTGCCCTCGCCCTCTGGGGAGGCTTCACCGTCTTGGGCTGGTTCATCTCGAGCGCCCTGCGGTTCATTCGTTTCGGGCTGTTCGTTGTGATCGTGGTCGCCCTGTTCTCGTGGGCGGTCAGCGCGAAAGGAAATCGCTGACCGACGCGGCGACCACATCGGCCGTGGTCGCAACCGCTGCCGTCTCGCCGTAGGTGTCGACGAGATCGATCCACGCCACGTCGAGATCGTCGAGCCGGCGCCGGGCCTCGTCGTCGACCCGACCACCGATCACGACCACGGCTCGCTCCGCTGCGGTGGCGAGTTCGATCACCGCCCCGACGACCTTCCCGTCGAACGACGTCGAGTCGACCTTGCCCTCGCCGGTGACGACCAGGTCGGCGTCCTCGATCTCGTCGTAGAGGTCGACCGCGTCGGCGATGAGTGCGGCGCCCGACTCGAGCCGAGCACCGGCGGCGACGAGACCTCCGGCGAGACCTCCGGCCGCTCCCCCGCCGACCACGCCCTCGACATCGACACCGTGCTCGCCGCGGTAGACGTCGACGAGCCGTTCGAGGCGGGCGCTGAGGAGCCGCACCTGCGCAGGGCTCGCGCCCTTCTGCGGCCCGAACACCCGGGCGGCATCGGTGAAGCGGGTCTCGACGTCGCAGGCGACGACGAGATCGACACCTCGGAGGCGGGAGGGCGCCGGGAGCGCCCGAAGCGCGCCGAGGCCGCCGTCGGTCGTGGCCGAGCCGCCGAGTCCGACGATGATCTCGTCGACACCCGCTTCGACGGCCTTGGCGATCAGTTCACCGGTTCCGGCCGTGGTGGCCTCGAGCGGGTCGTTGGCCTCCGCGCCCCCGGCGAGCAGGAGACCCGAGGCCTGCGCCATCTCGATCACGGCCCGGCCGCCCGACAGTCGCCAGGCCGCCTCGACCGGTTCACCGAGCGGACCCGTCACCACGGTGTGTCGATTGGCTCCGCCGAAGGCGTCGAGCGTGCCCTCGCCACCGTCGGCGAGTGGCTGGATCACGACGTCGTGCCCGGTCGCCCCGGCTGCGACCGCGGCCCCGAACCCGGGGGCGGTGAGGGTTCCGCGGAACTTGTCGGCACAGGCGAGGAGTCGCATCGCCCCCATGGTGCCCCGAGTAGCGTGGCCAACGTGACCCCGCCGGTGGTGCTCGTCTCGAATCGTGGTCCGGTCTCGTTCATCGAGGTCGACGGCACGCTGCAGGCGAAGCGCGGTGCCGGGGGGCTCGTGAGTGGCCTGGCACCGCTGGTCGCAGGCACCGACGCCATGTGGATCGCCGCCGCGTTGAGCGACGGTGACCGGCTCGCCGCCGCCGAAGGCGTGATCGAGGCCGAGGGCATGCGGGTGCGCACCCTGGCGATCGATCCGACGACCCTGCGGCTCGCCTACGACGTCGTCTGCAACTCGACCCTGTGGTTCCTGTACCACGGCCTCCACGATCTCAGCCGCCGACCGGTCTTCGACACCGGCTGGGCCGAGGCCTGGCAGGCGTATCGCGAGTACAACGACACCTTCGCGGCGGTCGTCGCCGCCGATGCCCCCGACGGCGCCACCGTGCTCGTGCAGGACTACCACCTCGCCCTGCTCGGCCCCCGCCTCGCCGCCGCCCGGCCCGATCTCACGACCGTGCACTTCTCTCACACCCCGTTCGCGCCGCCGCATCTGTTGCGGGTGATGCCGACGGCCTCGGCGGTCGAGCTGCTCGAGGGCATGGCCGGCCACACGATCTGCGGGTTCCATTCGCAGCGATGGGCCGACGACTACCGGAACTCCTGCCGGGAACTCCTCGGCCGCGACGTGCCAGCGTTCGTGGCCCCGTTGGCGCCCGACCCCGACGACATCGGTGCGGTCGCCAGCTCGGACCGGTGCCAGGAGGCGTTCGCCGACGTCGACGCGGGCCTCGGTGAGCGACAGCTGATCGTGCGGGTCGACCGCATCGAGCTGTCGAAGAATCTGCTGCGAGGCTTCCGGGCCTACGACCGGATGCTCGCCGATCGGCCCGACCTGCGGGGCCGGGTCGTGTTCCGTTCGCTCGGCTATCCAAGCCGCGAGGGGCTGCCCGAGTACCTCGCCTACCGCCAAGAGGTCGAGGCGCTGGCCGATGTCGTCAACCGGCGGTGGGGCACCGACGACTGGACCCCCATCGAGCTCGACCTGCGCGACGACTTCCCCCGGTCGGTCGCCCATCTGCGCCGCTACGACGTCGTGCTCGTCAACCCGATCCGCGACGGCCTCAACCTGGTGGCGAAAGAGGGACCGATCGTCAATGAGCGCAACGGCACGCTCGTGTTGAGCCGCGAGGCCGGCATCCACGACGAGCTCGAGGGTGCGTGCCTGAGCGTCAACCCCTACGACATCGTCGAGCAGGCCCAGGCGCTTGCGACGGCACTCGACCGGCCTGCGAGCGAGCGGGCCGAGGCGGCGGCCGAGCTGCGCACCCGGGCGTTGGCCCGGACCCCACGGGACTGGCTGGCCGACCAACTGGCGGCCGTCGGATCAGCCGGGCGCTGACGCCACCAGCTCGACGAGCTCCTCCAGGAGCGCCTGAGCGCCGGCCGGCCCGTCCACGACGTGATCGGCTCGGTTGAGCAGGATCGGCGGGGCTTCGTCCGACGCGACGGCGACCCGAACGGTGGCGACCCCTCGGGTGGCGAGCACGTCGAGTCCGTCGTAGGCGGGCAGGTCGCCGAGGTCGTCGCCGACGTACGCAACCGGGTCGAGATCAGCCGCCAACTCGATGACCGCCGTGCCCTTGTCGCGGTGGATCGGCGGGTGGACCTCGAAGGAGTGCTTGGCCGAGCGTCCGTCAGCGCCCGTGCGCTCGGCGACCTCGCGGATCCAGGCCTGCATCGGCGCGGCGAGGTCGGCGTCGCTGCGGTAGTGGATCGTGAGCGAGAGCCCCTTGGGTTCGACCGCGGCGACACCGAAGCGTTCCTTGGCCTCGTCGACGAGTTCGCGGATCAGCGGACGCCACTCCTCGGCCTCGTGCAGCGTGTGGTGCACGCCGTTGTGGCGCCACTCGAGACCGTAGAGTCCAACGATGTCGACGGGGTCGGGGATGTGGGGAGCGAGATAGGCGACGGGACGGCCCGACACGATCGCGACCCGACCCAGGCCCGCTTGCAGTTCGAGCAGCAGTTCGGGCACGCCGGCACGTGGCACGGCACCCTCGGGCGTGGGAGCGATGTCGGAGAGCGTGCCGTCGAAGTCGAGGAAGAGCCCCGCTCGCTGCGGAGCCCACGAGAACGCGGCGAGGGGATGCGAGCTCATCGGATCCGCCGGGTGGATGCCAGCGGGGTCAGCCGAGGATCCGGTCGGTGCCGAGGATCACGAAGACGTGAAACCCTTCGACGACCGTGGCGTCGGTGACGAGCGCACCGGGATCGCTCGGCGCTGGCCGCAGCACGGCGGCATCGCCGCCGAGTTCGGCCGCGATCGCCTGCGCCTCTTCGCCGTAGCCCTCGACGTAGTACACCTGCGACTGGGCGGTCTCGGCCGCGGCATTGACCGCGGCGGTGACGTAGCCCGAGGTCGAGAGCACCGACTCGCGGGCGCCGGCCAGGCCGGCTTCGCCGACACCGTTGGCCACGGCGACCTTCACGTCGCCGGGCGGACGGGTCACGGGAACGGCGGGGGTCGTGTCGGTCGGGTCCTCGGCGACGGTGCCATCGTCGGTGGCGGTGCCATCGTCGGTCGCGGTGCCATCGTCGGTCGCCGTGCCGTCATCGGTGGCGGTGCCATCGTCGGTCGCCGTGCCGTCATCGGTGGCGGTGCCATCGGCTGCATCGTCGGTCATCGCGTCGTCGGTGGTCGCGCTGTCGGCGACGATGACGGCGTCGCCCGAGCCGCCGACGCCGCCCTGCCACAGCAAGAGGAAGCCGATCACGACGGCGACGGCGATCAGCGCGCCGCCACGGGCGGCGGCGCTGCCGGCCGAACGGCCGAACGACGAATCAGGGGCGGCGTAGCGTCCTTGTGCGGTCATCGAACAGAAACTCCCTCGTGGGCAACACCCGCGCGAGCGTGCGCAACGGCCCAAGCATCGCAGATTCCGGGCCGAAGGTGGCGCCGGACGGGCCTACGCTACGTCGGTCGGCCGCATTCTCGGCCCTCGCCCGTGTAGCTCAGTTGGTAGAGCAGCTGTCTTGTAAACAGCAGGTCGCAGGTTCGACTCCTGTCGCGGGCTCAGCTCTGGCCGGTCGCCTCGGCCCGGCGGCGGGTGATCTCATAGACCGAGACCGCCGCCGCGTTGGAGACGTTGAGGCTGTCGAGCACACCGGCCATCGGAATGCTGGCGATCGTGTCGCAGCGTTCCCGCACGAGACGGGAGAGGCCGGGCCCTTCGGCACCCAGCACGAGCGCGACGGGTTCGTCGGCGACGGGCAGATCGAAGATGCTGCGCTCGCCGCCGGCGTCGAGGCCGACCGTCCAGATCCCGCGCTGCGAGAGCGTCTTCATCGTGGCGGGCAGACCACCAACGACGGCCATGCGGAGGTGCTCCACGGCACCGGCCGCCGTCTTCGCGACCGTCGGGGTGATGTGGGCGGCCCGATGACGAGGAAGCACGACACCGGTGACGCCGGCACATTCGGCGGTGCGGAGGATCGCACCGAGATTCCCGGGGTCGGTGATGCCGTCGAGCAGGAGCAGAAACGGCGGGGTGCCGTCGCGCTCGGGCTCGAGGAGATCCTCGATCGGGGTGGGCCGAAGCGGCTGCGCCATGGCGAGCACACCCTGGGCACCGTCGGTGCGGGTCATCGACTCGAACTTGCTGCGGGCGATCTCGCGGATCGTGACCTTCTGCTCGTCGGCGAGATCGATGATGTCGTCGAGGATCGGTGCGGGGTCGAGATCGCCGGCGAGGACCACCTCGCGCGTGCGACGGGTACCGGCCATGAGCAACTCGCGCACGGCATGACGCCCCTCGACCTGATCGCCGCCCAGGTGACCACCGCCGCGACCTTCGTCGGGCGTGCGAATCGGCGTGGTGCCCCGCTGACCGTCGCCGCGGCGCGGCCGATTGGGCTGGCCCTTGCCCTGGCCTTTGCCGCGACCCTTCGCGACCTTCTTGGCCGGACGACCACGGCCCCCCTTCGGCGGGGGCTTGCTGTTGCGACCGCGGGCGCTCATCGATGGATCAGGGCGACAGCCCACGCGGCGATGCCCTCGCCTCGTCCGAATGCGCCCACGCCCTCGGTGCGGCGGCCCGTGATCGACACGGGACAGCCGGCGGCGTCGGAGAGATTGCGTTGCATGGCGTCCTTCACGGGTGCGAGCTTCGGTCGATCGAGCACGACCGACAGATCGATGTTCCCAGGATGCCAGCCGGCGGCGCGAACGGCGTCGGCCGCCTGGCGCAACAATTCGATCGAGTCGGCGCCCTGCAACGCAGGATCGGTGTCGGGGAACATCTGACCGATGTCGCCGAGGCCGGCGGCGCCGAGCAGGGCATCGCAGCAGACGTGGGCGACGATATCGGCGTCGCTGTGCCCGGCAAGGCCCCGGGCCCCGTCGAAGGCGACCCCACCCAGGATCAGCACCCGCTCGGGATCGTCGGTGTGGGCGTGGACGTCGAACGCCTGCCCGACCCGGAACGGCGGCGATGGGGGCGTGTCGGTCACGATGTCTCTCCCAAGAGCAGTTCGGCGATCTGCAGATCGAGTGGGTTGGTGATCTTGAGGTTGGCGGGGTCACCGTCGACCACCACGACAGCGCCGCCGACGGCCTCGACGAGGGTTGCGTCGTCGCTGGCGTCGGCCCCCGACGCATGGGCGGCGCGCAGCCGCTCGGCGACGAACCCCTGCGGCGTCTGGACCGCTACGAGCGGGCTGCGGTCGATCGCGCCGTCGACACGGTGGCGGATCGAGTCGACAACCGGGATCGCCGGCACCGCCCCGTCGGCCCCCTCGGCCACTGCGGCGATCACCCCGGCGAAGACCGTGTCGGAGGCGAGCGGCCGGGCGCCGTCGTGGACGAGCACGATGTCGGCCTCGCCGGGCACCGCCGCGAGACCGTTGCGCACTGAATCCGATCGGGTGTCGCCGCCGGCAACGACGTGCACGGGTGTGGCGACCGCCTCGGTGTAGCCCAAGTCGACGTCGGCGGGCAGGACCACGATCACGCCGGCACTGTGGGTTGCGGCTGCGGCGACCGAGCGATCGATGACCCGCCGACCCCCGAGCGAGAGAAACTGCTTGGGCGCGCCGAACCGCGAGCCGCTGCCGGCCGCAACGACAACGGTCCAGACCTCGGGTTTGTCAGCGGTGACGTCGTTCACATCACTAGTGTGGGCCGCGCTCATGTCTGACACCACCATGCTCCAGTCGCTTCTCAAGGCCACCCTGCTGTTCGCCGACCTCAGTGACGTCGCACTCGAGCGGGTCGCGGCCGACGCCGACGAACGCAAGCTGCGGCGCGGCGACGTGCTCTTCACCGAGGGCGAGGAGTCGAACACGCTCTACGTCGTCACCGAGGGCCGCATCGCCATCGCCAACAAGTCGATCGACGGCCGTGAGAGCGTGGTCGCACTGATGGAACCCGGCGATCTGTTCGGCGAGATGCCGCTGTTCGACGGCCTCGGCCGGTCGGCCGAAGGGCGGGCGCTCGAACCGTCGACCGTGATCGAGATCCCCTACGCCCCCGTGACGGCGCTCTACGAGGAGACCCCGGCCGAACTCTGGGCCGTTGTTCGGCTGCTGGCCGGCCGCCTGCGCTCGATGGACGAGAGCCTCGCCGACTCCGTCTTCCTCGACGTCACCGGCCGCACCGCCAAGCGGTTGCTCGAACTCGCCGGCGACAGCGACGAGTTCACCCTGCCGATCACCCAGGAAGAGCTCGCCGGCATGGTCGGCGCCAGCCGCGAGCGGGTGAACAAGGCGATCGCGTCGTTCGTGCGCCTCGGCTGGCTCGAGCAGACCGAACGTCGCTACGTGATCACCAACCGCGAGCAGCTCTCGATCCGCAGCCGCTAGCGAGGCCCGACCTCGGCGATCGCAATCGCCGCCGCGAGCGTGGGGACCCGCAACAGTTCGAGCCCGTCGACCGAGATGTCGGCCCCGCGGGGCACGATCGCTCGCCGGAACCCCATCCGGGCCGCTTCGTGCAGGCGCCGATCGATATGGCTGACGTGGCGCAACTCGCCCCCGAGCCCGATCTCGCCGACCGCGACGACGTCGTCGCCGAGCGGCTCGCCGGTGAGCGAGGACGTCACTGCGAGGGCGAGAGGCAGATCGGCGCCCGGGTCGGTGACCCGAGCGCCGCCGACGGCGAGGGCGTAGACGTCGCTGCCGCCGGTGGGGAACCCGCAGCGGCGCTCGAGCACGGCCAAGAGCATCGACAGCCGGCCCGAGTCGACCCCTTGGGCAGAGCGGCGCGGATTCGAGAGATGGGATTCCGACACCAGCGCCTGGACCTCGATCAGCAGCGGCCGGTTGCCGTCGACCGTGGCGACGATCGCCGAGCCGGACACGCCGGTGACCCGGTCGGCCAGGAACAGCCCGCTCGGATCCTCGACCGTGACGAGGCCGCTGTGATCCATCTGCAACAGACCGACCTCGGTGGTGGCGCCGAACCGATGCTTCGCCGCCCGCAACAGGCGCAGACCGTGATGGCGATCACCGTCGAACTCGAGCACGGTGTCGACCACGTGCTCGAGCACCCGCGGGCCGGCCAGCGTGCCCTCCTTGGTGACATGGCCGACGAGCAGCACCGTGGTGCCGTGGGCTTTGGCGTGGGTGACGAGCCGGTTGGCGCACTCGCGGACCTGGGCGACAGAGCCGGAAGCGGAACCCAGGTTGGGATCGTGGAGGGTCTGGATCGAGTCGATCACCACGATCTCGGGCTGGACCTTCTCGATGTGGCCCATGATGTGGGGCAGTGCCGTCTCCGACACGAGCCACAGCTCCTCTTGCACCGCGCCGAGGCGATCGGCTCGGCTGCGGACCTGGCCGGCGGACTCCTCGCCGGAGACGTAGAGGCTGGTGACGCCGGCCGCCGCGGTGGCCCCGACCAACTGGAGCAGCAGGGTGGACTTGCCGATGCCGGGCTCACCGCCGACGAGGGTGACCGAGCCGGGCACGAAACCGCCGCCGAGCACCCGATCGACCTCGGGCAGGCCGGTGGGGCGAGCCGCAGTGGAGATGTCGACGACGTCGGCGATGCGGGCCGGCGCCGACGAGGGCGGCCCGACGGACGCCGACTCACCCCGAACGTCGATCTCCTCGACCAGCGTGTTCCACTCGCCACAGCCGCCGCATCGGCCGACCCACTTGGGGCTGGACCAGCCGCACTCGGTGCAGCGATGGACGGTCTTCGTGCGGGCCATGGCCGCACCCTATGCCGTGGGTGTGACGGCCTCGGGGTTCAGGCGCCGCGGCTGCGGAGCAGATCCTCGAAGCCGCGCACGATCGTGTGCTCGGTCTCGGGGGCGACTTCGTTGCCGGTGACGAAGAGACCGGTGGCCATGCCGAGTTCCTTGGCGGTGTCGAGGTGCTCGGCGTTGTTCGACAGGTAGAAGCAGTCGTACAGATCGACCGACATCATGCGACGGGTCGCCTCGAACAGCGCCGGCTCGGGCAGACCGGAGCCGACGTCGCCGCTCACCATCCACGACGAGATCGCGCCGTCGAGCGACGCCATGCGGCGCAGGCGATCGCCCCACACGCGGGGCTGGTTGCCGACGGCGGCGACCGGCAGGCGACTGGTCGCCATGCGGTCGAGGAACGGATGCAGGCCCGGCACGAGCCGGAACGACGACAGGTAGCGGGTCTCGATCTCTTCGGCCATCGGGCCGAGGCCGACCTCGCTCCAGAACTCCTCGGGCGACATACGGCCCAGGATGAGCTGGCGGTGGTGTTCGCGAATCTTCTCGGTATCGGCGTCGGGACGTTCGGCGGTGATGAGCGGGATCAGCAATCCCTCGACGGGATCGGTCGGCCGCACGAGGACCCCATGCACGTCGACGATCAACAACCGCAGGAGACGACGTCGAGGCCGGTTGGCCTCGGCGGCTCGGGTCGCGGCCCGCTTCTCACGCTGGCGCTGATCGCGGCGACGCCGCCCCTTCGGGGTGCGGAGCTTCGCGATCGCGAAGGTCGCCAGCCGCGACAACACGACGAGGACGAACAGCAGGGCGGCGAGCAGCGCGACGAGGGACCACACCCGCGGCAGGATCTCGTCGACCGATGCCCGGGCGTCGATCGTGGTCGGCGCGTCGCCGTAGTCGAAGGTCCACGTGGCGACGTCGTCGACCGTTTCGGCGATCTCGCTGTCGGTGGCGACGTTGGCGGGGAGCTGCACGTTGACGACGAGACCGAGCGAGCCGGCGAAGGTGACACCGGCGTCGGCCTCGATCCGGCTGACCGATCGACCGAGCGCCGAACCGAGCAGGCTCTCGAGCTCGGCGTCGCCCAGCAGCTCGAGATCGGGCGCCGGGTTCACGTCGGCGGTGAAGTCATACGACGTCTCGGCGGGCCGCAGCCCCACCATCGAGAACTCGTGGCTCTGATCGAGCGCGACGTTCGTGAAGATGATGCCCTCGCCGACGAGTTCGTCGAGCAGACCGGGTAGTTCCTCCGGCGAGAGGAAGGGCTTGGTGGCCGACACGGTGACGCCGCCGTCCTCCACGATCGGGCCGTCGAGATCCCAGCCGGCGGCCGACAGGTCGTCGAAGCGGAGATCGGCCGGATCGTCGACCAGCAGGCTCACCGCCTCGGCGTTCGCCACGATCGTGTAGGTGACCTGACCGGAGCCGTCCTCGTCGACCTTGATGTCGACGGTGGTGTCGACCCGACACGCGGACGCGACGAGGAGCACGATCAACCCCACAACGACAGCACGCGCCCGAATCATCGCCACGAACCTAGACGTTCGGCGTCGCTGTGCGGTTCCACCGGAACCATTCGCCGAACCACGCGAGACTTCCGGAGGCGGATGCCGGCAACAACGAAACGAGGAAGCCATGGCGGACGGACCTCCCGACTGGACCCATCAGGAACTCGACCAGTGGTTCGAGCAAGCCTTCGACGGCAGCGAACACGCCTTCCGGGAGTTCTGGGGGACGGTCCGCAAGCGGGATCACGAATATGAGCTCGATCCTGGCGTGCAGCTGACCGACTGGGTGCCGCTGCACGACGCCTGGTTCGCAGCGGACCGGGCCCTGGTAGATCCGTATCTCGGCTCGTTCTTCGAACTGCGATGGGAGGCGCTGAGCAAGGAGACCCAACGGCTGTTCCGCCACGGTGTCGAAGCGTCGGCGACCGGGATTCGCCAGCGGGCCGGCGATGACCTTCCACCCGGGCTCGACGCGCTCCTCCCCGAACCACCTCCCGCCGCTCCCCCGTCCGAGCCGGATCCCCCGACGACACCGTCGACACAGACACCATCGGTGGTCGACGAACTCGGCGGCCAACCCGGCGTGGTCGCCTGGCTCGCCGACCCGCTCAAGCCGGCGCTCGTCCTCGGCGCGATCCTCCTCGCCGCGGGGCTCATTGTCCTCAACCCGTTCGGCGGAGACGACGACACGGTGGTCGGCGACATCCTCGCCGACGACGAGCGCGAGGCCGGTGTCACTGCCTCGACCACCGCCGATACACCGACGACGACCGCAGCACCGACCACCACCGCGACACCGACCACGACCACCAGCGCGCCGCCCCAGCCGAGCACCGATCCGGTCGCGCTCGCGACCGCGACGACGGTCATCACCCGCACGACCTCGGACGGCGCGGTGTGGGTCCTCGTCGACTTCCAGGATCCGTGGCTTCCGCCGGCGCCGGCCACCGCCGTAGCCCATCAACTCGATGTCTCGGTGTGGGTCGGCGAAGGTGGCGACCGCTTCCACCAGACCGCCTGGAGTCTCACGGCGGGCGAGACCCGCGGGCAGGCCACGTTGTGGGTCGACAATCAACCCCGGGGTGCTGTGCTCCCCGATTTCTGGACGACCCCCGCCGGCTCGCTGGCCGTTCGGGTGATCGACGCTGGCACCAGCGAGCCGCTCCCATCGTCGGCGCTCGGCCCGGATGCCTCGGTTCGCGTGGGCTCCGCGTACACGACGGCACTCGGCGACCAGGCCGTGCAGCTCTCGCTCGAGTGGGACGGCACCGTCGAGGAGATCAGCCAGGCCTACCCCGAGCCCGAGTGGACCGAGCTCACGACCGACGTCGGGCCGGTGGTGCTCAACGTCCCCGCCGACGACTGATCACGGCCGGCGCGCCGGCGCCAGGCTGTCGCGCCGTTCGAGCCGAGATGAGGCTCCATGCGCGCGAAACGGGGCCGACCTCGCCGGTCGGCCCCGTTCCTGAGGTGCGTTTCGCTCTGGGGCCTACGCCGGCGGGACCCAGGTCGGGGTCCAGCCGTACTCGTCGACCAGCCGGAAGGCGAAGGCGGCGAGCTGGGCCCGGGTGACCGCGGCACCCGGCGAGTAGGTCGTCTCGGAGGTACCGGTGGTGATCCCCGAGTCCTTCAGCCAACGCACGGCGGCGTCGTAGAAGGATCCTTCGGGCACGTCGGTGAAGCCGTGGGGGGTGACCACCTCGGGCTCACCGGCCAGGCGCCACAGGAAGACCGCCATCTGGGCCCGGTTGACGATGCCGTCGGGGGAGAAGGTGGTGGCCGAGGTGCCGTTGGTGATGTCGTTGGCGTACGCCCACTTCACGGGCTCGTAGAAGTAGGTGCCGCCCCAGACGTCGTCGAAGTTCTCGTCCTGGTCGGTCCACTGCGAGCCGGCGAGCCGGAAGAGGAAGGTGACCATCTGACCACGGGTCAGCGCCGTACCGGGCGAGAAGGTCGTGGCCGAGGTGCCGGTGGTGATGCCGTTGGCCTTCAAGAAGCCGACACCTCGGGTGTACCAGGTCCCCTCGGGCACGTCGTCGAACTCGGACTCGAGGAAGGGCGAGATGGTGAAGACGTCCTCGGCGGCGAGCTCACCGATCGGCGAGGCGGCGGCGAGATCGCCGGAGGTGGTGTCGTAGATGAAGGCGTCCCAGAAGCCATCGGTGTCGGCCGCGTCGCCCAGGTTGCTGGCGAGCGACTCGAACACGACGATGCTGCCGTCGCCGGCCATGGCCGGAAGGGCGCTGGGGCCGTTGCCGCCGGTGCCGTCGTTCTGGCTCATCCGGGTGGGAGCGGTGTCGCCGACCTCGAAGTAGAAGACGTCGAGGACGTCGTTGGTGTCACCGGGGACGAGGTTCGAGGCCCACGACTGGAAGGCGATCTGGGTGCCATCGTCGGACAGCGCCACACCGAGCGACCGGTCGTTGGAGTCGTCACCAACCCCGAACGGCACCGACACACGCGTGGTCTGGACCAGCTGTCGGTCGTAGAGGTAGACGTCGGCCACGCCGTTGGTGTCACCGAAGATCAGGTTCTCAGCGAAGGACTCGAAGGCGATGTAGCGCCCGTCGTTCGAGATCTTCGGGAGGAAGCTGTTGTCGTCGGCGTTCTGGAGCTCGGCCGAGAGCGAGATGCGCTCGGTCGTGTTGCCGTCACGGTCGTAGACGAAGATGTCCCACTTGTCGTTGGTGTCGTTGCCGACCAGGTTGGTCGCCTCGGACTCGTAGGCCACGTAGCGACCGTCGCCGGAGATGTCGGGCACGAACGAGCGGCCGTCGACCGCACCGAAGGTCGGCGTCTGGCTGATCAGGTCGACCTCACCGGTCTGGCGATCCTTCACGAAGATGTCCGCGTCGGTGTCGTTGTCGGTCGGGTGGAGGTTGGTGGCCAGCGAGTGGAAGGCCACGTAGCGGCCGTCGTCGCTCACCGAGGCGTGGAACGACGAGCCGTCGGCCTGGTTGCCGTTCTCGTCGACCGAGACGCGCTCGAGGGTGCCGGTCTGGCGATCGAGCAGGAAGATGTCCCACGAGTTGTTGGTGTCGGATCCGGCCACGAGGTTCGTCGCTTCGGAGTGGAAGACGACGAAGCGACCATCGTTGGAGATGTCGGCGAAGCTGGAGTCGCCATTCGACTGCCCCGAGCTCGGCTTGCTGAGGACCTCGAGGGTGCCCTCGGTGCGATCACGCATGAAGACGTCGCTGAAGCCGTTGGTGTCACCGGGGACGACGAAGCCCTGCTCGGAGTGGAACACGACGTAGCGTCCGTCGCCGTTCACCTCGGGCAGGAGGGTGCCGTCGTCGGCGGTGCCGAAGAGCCGCATACCGTCGTCGGATCCGTCGGGGATCCGATCGACCGTCGCCACGGCGCTGGTCATGGGGGCCAACAATGCGAGCGCGATTGCGCCGCCGAGGACCCGTGCTGTGGTTGAAGGTGCCATGTGTCCCTGAACGGGACCTGAGACCCGGGTCTTGACGGTGACGGGGCCAAAGGACTCGGACGCCCCACCGAACCGCCGACCAGGGTCACATCGAACGGCGTTCAACCGGGACCGAAGGTCCTCATGGCGATGGGACCATCGTCAGCGCGGCGCAACACCCGCCGCCGTGACGCGAACGACCCGCCGGCCGGGCCGGCGGGTCGTCGTCGAGTCGTGATGCGCAGCGGCTGGAGCCGCCCGGATCAGAAGGTGTCGCCACCCTCCAGCGCGCCTTCGAGCTCCGGCGCCGACGGGGGCTCGAAGCCCTCGATGGCCCGGAACACGATCTGCAGCTCGCCGGGCTCGTCGTCGTGGGGTTCGGCGTCGACGATGATGATCTCGCCAGCGCGGAACTCCTTGTAGAGGAGCTTCTCCGACAGCGGATCCTCGACCATGCGCTGGATCGCACGACGCAGCGGACGGGCGCCGAGCGTGGGGTCGTACCCCTTGTCGGCGAGATGGTCCTTGGCGGCGTCGGTGAGCTCGAGGCCCATGCCCTGGCCACCCAGCTGCTTCGCGGTGCGGGCGATCATCAGGTCGACGATCTGACGCACCTCGTGCTGGGCCAGCTCGTGGAAGACGATGGTGTCATCGATGCGGTTCAGGAACTCCGGACGGAAGTGAGCCTTCAGCGCGTCGTTGACCTTCTCCTTCATCTTCTCGTAGTTGACCGCCTCGTCGCCGGTGCCGAAACCGATCGTCGCCTTGCGAAGATCGGAGGTACCGAGGTTCGAGGTCATGATCAGCACGGTGTTGCGGAAGTCGACCGAGCGACCCTGGGAGTCGGTGAGCCGACCCTCTTCGAGGATCTGCAGCAGCGTGTTGAAGACGTCGGGGTGGGCCTTCTCGACCTCGTCGAAGAGTACGACGGAGAACGGCTTGCGGCGCACCTTCTCGGTGAGCTGGCCACCCTCGTCGTAGCCGACGTAGCCGGGGGGCGAGCCGATGAGGCGGCTGACCGTGTGCTTCTCCTGGTACTCCGACATGTCGAGCGACAGCAGCGCCGACTCGTCGCCGAACAAGAACTCGGCGAGCGTCTTGGCAAGCTCGGTCTTCCCGACGCCGGACGGGCCGAGGAAGATGAACGAACCGGACGGACGCTTCGGGTCCTTCAGGCCGGCACGGGTGCGGCGGATCGCCTGGGAGACGGCCTTGATGGCGTCCTCTTGGCCGATGACCCGCTTGTGCAGCTCGTCTTCCATGCGGAGGAGCTTCTCGGTCTCCTCTTCGGTGAGCTTGTAGACCGGGATGCCGGTCCACAGCGAGAGCACCTCGGCGATGGCTTCCTCATCGACCTCGTCGAACAGATCGAGACCGGAGGCCTTGGCCTCGGACTCCATCGACTCACGGCGGGCGAGGAGTTCCTTCTCCTTGTCGCGCAGACGGCCGGCCTCTTCGAACTGCTGACCTTCGACCGCTTCCTTCTTCATGCGGACGACGTCGGCGATCTCGGCCTCGAGCTCCTTGTACTCCGGCGGGGTCTCCATGCGCTTGATGCGCAGACGCGAACCCGACTCGTCGATGAGGTCGATCGCCTTGTCGGGCAGGTGCCGGTCGGAGATGTAGCGGTCGGCCAGGTTGGCCGCGGCGACGATCGCCTGATCGGTGATCGTGACCCGGTGGTAGGTCTCGTAGCGGTCGCGCAGACCCTTGAGGATCTCGATGGTGTGGGCGACCGAGGGCTCCTCGACGACGACCTTTTGGAAACGACGCTCGAGGGCGGCGTCCTTCTCGAGGTGCTTGCGGAACTCGTCGAGCGTGGTGGCGCCGATGGTCTGGAGCTCACCACGGGCGAGCATCGGCTTGAGGATCGAGGCGGCGTCGATCGCACCCTCGGCGGCACCCGCACCCACGAGGGTGTGGATCTCGTCGATGAAGAGAATGATGTCGCCGCGGGTCTTGATCTCCTTGAGGACCTTCTTGAGGCGCTCTTCGAAATCGCCGCGGTAGCGAGAACCGGCGACGAGGGCACCGAGGTCGAGGGTGTAGAGCTGCTTGTTGTGCAGGGTCTCGGGCACCGAGTCGGTGGCGATCGCCTGGGCCAGGCCCTCGACGATGGCGGTCTTGCCGACGCCGGGTTCGCCGACGAGCACCGGGTTGTTCTTGGTGCGACGGCTGAGGATCTGCATGACCCGCTCGGTCTCGCGGCTGCGGCCGATGACGGGATCGAGGCTCTTCTCGCGAGCGGCCTGCGTGAGGTTGCGACCGAACTGGTCGAGCACGAGCGAACCGGACTGGCCGTCGCCGCCGGAGCCGCCGGTGGTGGCGCCGGCCTTCTCGCCGGAGCCGCCGGGCGCGTTGCCGCCGCCGGCCTCGCCGGCCGAACCGGAGCCGGAGTAGCCCGACAGCAGCTGGATGACTTGCTGGCGGACTCGGCTGAGATCGGCGCCGAGCTTGACGAGGACCTGGGCGGCGACGCCCTCGCCCTCGCGGATCAGCCCGAGCAGGATGTGCTCGGTGCCGATGTAGTTGTGACCGAGCTGCAACGCCTCGCGGAGGCTGAGCTCGAGGACCTTCTTGGCACGGGGGGTGAAGGGGATGTGGCCGCTGGGCGAGGAACCGCCCTGGCCGATGATCTCCTCGACCTGATTGCGGACCGCTTCGAGGCTGATGCCGAGCGACTCCAAGGCCTTGGCGGCGACACCCTCGCCTTCGTGGATGAGGCCGAGCAGGATGTGCTCCGTGCCGATGTAGTTGTGGTTGAGCAGGCGCGCTTCTTCCTGCGCCAACACCACGACTCGTCGAGCCCTGTCGGTGAACCGCTCGAACATCGGGATTTCCCTCCCAGGATCGGGGACTTCGGGGGACACGGGCCGGAGCCCGTTCATCGAGTGTACCGGGGGGCCTCGGGCTCTCGCCGTCGTTCCGGGGGTACAGACCCGACGACAGGAGCCTTGACTCCCATCGGCAGGTTCAACAGTGAACGTAGGGAAGTTCTTCCCACTCTGCCGAACCGCGGCCGATATCACCGAGCGTGACCGGTGCCACGGCGAGGGCCGGACCTCGACCAACCTGACCCGTCGCCGAGCGATCGCGCCCCGGCGTGGCCGATCGAACGCGAGAGGACGTAGCGTTGAGGGTATGGCTCATCCCCTCGCCATCTTGCCGCCGATGCTCGACGACCTCGGTCGCACCGAGGACGAGCTGCTGCGCGTGGTGCGGGCAGAGGGCGATTTCCTCACCGAGATCGCCAGTCACCTCATCAAAGCCGGTGGGAAGCGAGTCCGTCCCGGCTTCACGATGGCCGCCGCTGCCGTGCTCGACCCCGACGGGTCGCCCGCCACGATCGACGTGATCCGAGGCGGCTGTGCGGTCGAGCTGGTTCACATCGGGTCGCTGTACCACGACGACGTCATGGACGAGGCCACCACCCGCCGCAGCGTCAAGAGCGTCAATGCCCAGTGGGGCAACCTGCGGGCGATCCTCGCCGGCGACTATCTGCTCGGCCGGGCCTCCGAGCTCGCCTCGGCACTCGGCACCGACGTCGCCGGCCTGCTCGCCACGACGATCACCCAGCTCTGCGAGGGCCAGATCCTCGAACTCGAAACCGCCTTCGACCCGACCCGCAGCGTCGAGCAGTACGA
>JBCBYI010000140.1:0-11421 GCA_039815945.1 Actinomycetota bacterium
CTGGGCGACTCCACGATCACCTGACCGGGGCACGAGGCGCCGGGAGCTGGGAGCTGGGAGCCGAGGGTGACCGATGTCTCGCCTGCCCTCCGGTTGGCCCGAGGTCAACCGGTCAACGCTCCCCTCGGCCGCACCGCGTGCGTTGGTGGGCGGCCTCACGAGTGAGCGACCCCTGTCATCGCCCCCCACGGTGACAGGGGTGACTCACGTGGTACCCGACCCGATCAACAAGGAACCCTCGTGTCTCTCATCAACACCAAGATCCAGCCCTTCTCGACGACGGCGTTCAAGGCTGGCGAGTTCGTCGACGTCTCCGATGCCGACACGCTCGGCAAGTGGGCAGTGTTCTTCTTCTATCCCGCCGACTTCACCTTCGTGTGCCCGACCGAACTCGGCGATCTCGCCGATCACTACGCCGAGCTCCAGGCCATGGACGTCGAGGTGTTCTCGGTCTCAACCGACACCCACTTCACCCACAAGGCATGGCACGAGGCCTCCGAGACGATCGGCAAGATCGACTACTACATGCTCGGCGATCCGACCGGCACGATCACCCGGAACTTCGACAACATGCGGGAAGCGATGGGCCTGGCCGACCGAGGCACCTTCGTGGTCGACCCCGACGGCGAGATCCAGCTCGTGGAGATCACCCCCGAGGGTGTCGGCCGCAACGCCGAGGAACTCGTGCGCAAGATCAAGGCTGCCCAGTACGTCCGGGCCAACCCCAACGAGGTCTGCCCGGCCAAGTGGGAAGAGGGCCTCGAGACGCTCACGCCGGGCCTCGATCTCGTCGGCAAGATCTGATCGGAGGAATTCGGTGCTCGAACCCTCGCTTGTCGCACAGTTCCAGTCGCTGGCCGACAAGATCGTCGAACCGGTCGTGCTCGCAGCGACGCTGGACGATTCGGCGACGTCGGCCCAGCTCGCCGAGCTCCTCGACGAGCTGGCCTCGTCGTCGGACAACCTGACCGTCGAGCGACGCGACGACGGCGATCGAGCGCCGTCGTTCGTGATCGAGCGGGCCGGAACCGACATCGCCGTCGGGTTCGCGGGCATCCCGCTCGGACACGAGTTCACGTCGCTCGTGCTCGCGATCCTCCAGGTCGGCGGACACCCACCTCGCATCGACGACGACGTCGCCGACCAGATCCGGGCACTCGACGTCGACGCACACTTCGAGACGTTCATCTCGCTGTCGTGTCAGAACTGCCCCGACGTGGTGCAGGCGCTCAATGCGATCTCGGTACTCAACCCCCGGATCCGTCACACCACCATCGACGGCGCTTCCTTCCAGGCCGAGGCCGATCGGCGCGGGGTGATGGCGGTGCCGACGGTGTTCAAGGGCGGCGACGTCTTCGAGCAGGGCCGGACCGGTGTCGAGCAGATCCTCGCCAAGCTCGACGATGCCGCCGAGGCGCGTGCCGCAGCGAAGATCGCCGACAAGGAGCCATTCGAGGTTCTGATCGTGGGCGGCGGCCCCGCCCGGGCCGCCCCGGCGGTGTACGCCGCCCCGAAGGGTCTTCGCACGGGTGTCGTGGCCGATCGCTTCGGTGGGCAGCTGCTCGACACGATGGGCATCGAGAACTTCATCTCGGTCAACTACACCGAGGGTCCGAAGCTGTCGTCGGCATTGGAGCAGCACGTCAAGGAATACGACGTCGACGTGATGGTTCCGCAGACTGCGAGCCGGCTGATCCCCGCCGAGACCGAGGGCGGCTACCACACGGTGGAGCTCGCCACGGGTGCGCCGCTGCGAGCACGGGCGGTCGTCGTCTCGACAGGCGCCCGTTGGCGCCATCTCGGCGTGGCGGGCGAAGCGGACCACCTCAACAAGGGTGTTGCGTTCTGCCCGCACTGCGATGGGCCGATGTACAAGGGCAAGCGCGTCGCGGTCGTGGGCGGCGGAAACTCCGGCGTCGAGGCGGCCATCGACCTGGCCGGGATCGTCGAGCACGTCACCGTGCTCGAGTTCCAGTCGAATCTGATCGCCGACGGCGTGCTGCAGGAGAAGCTGCACAGCATGCCGAACGTCGATGTCATCACCGACGCCGCCACCAACGAGATCGTCGGCGACGGCACGAAGGTCGAGGCGATCCGCTACATCGATCGCACCACCGATACCCAGCATCAGGTCGACCTGGCGGGCGTCTTCGTCCAGATCGGGCTCCTCCCCAATACGGAGTGGTTGGAGGGTGTCGTTGAAATGACGGATCGTGGCGAGGTCGTCATCGACGATCACGGTCGCACCAGCGTCCCCGGCGTGATCGCCGCAGGCGACTGCACCACCGAGCCCTACAAGCAGATCGTGATCGCGATGGGAGCGGGCGCAACGGCGGGGCTGTCCGCGTTCGACCACCTGATCCGCACGTCGGCTCCCGTCGCCGTGGGCTGACGTCCTCGCCGTGCAGCGGGGCCCGTCACGGGCCATGCTGCAGCGGTGATCTCGATCGACGTCGGTCTCGCACAACCCCCGGCGTCCGTCGTGAGGACGCGTGCGCTGGGGCCTCGATGAGCCGCGACACGCCGAAGAACCTGGCGCTGCACTTCGGATGGGTCTCGCTCTTCCAGGATCTCGGTTCGAAGATGGTCGTGCCGATCGTGCCGCTGTACCTGACGCTCGGACTCGGGGCGTCGCCGCTGGTCGTCGGGGCGGTCGACGGACTGGCGGCGGCGACGGTTGCGCTGGTTGCGCCGATCGCCGGTCGGCTCTCGACCCCGGCACGTGCGCCCAACCTCGTGCGTCTCGGCTACGGCCTTTCGTCGATCGCGAAGGTGGCGCTCGTCATCGCAACGTCATGGATCGCCGTGCTCGCCGTTCGGGTGTTCGATCGCGCCGGCAAGGGGGTCCGGGATGCGCCGAGAGATCTCATTCTCGCGGCGAGCAGGCCGGACAAGACCGCCTCTGCCTTCGGACTCCAGCAAGCGATGGACAAGCTCGGCGGCGCCATCGGACCTCTCGTCGGGCTCGTCATCTACGAGGCGTTCGACGGCTCGTTCGACGCCGTGTTCTTCGTGGCGTTCATCCCGTGCCTGCTGAGCGTCGGCCTGCTCCTGCGCCCGCTCCCGACCCCGGGCGCGGTCGCCGATGCCCCCCGCTCGGCGTCGATGAGTTCGGTCCAACGGCGCCGGATCGCCTTGCTCGCCATCGGTGCCGCGGGCACCGTGCCGGTCGCACTCCTCATCGTTCGCGCCCTCGAGCAGGGTGCGGGCGTCGCCACGGTGCTGCTGGCCTTCGCGCTCCTGCGCTTCGCCACTGCGGTGTTCGCCGTGCCGGGCGGGCGGCTGGCCGACCGGATCGGCGCACAGCGTGCGATCGTCGTCGGCCAACTCATCCTCGCGGTGGCGCTTCTGGCCGCGCTGATCGTGCCCGACGAGGCAGCACTGTGGGCCGTTCTGCCGCTGGTCGGCACGTCCGATGCCCTCCTCCGGGGTCCGGTCAAGGTTTGGATGATCGAAGGGGGCCCGGCGGCGTCTCGGGGCACGGTGCTCGGTGCGTGGACGGGGGCCAACGCCGTCGCCGGGCTGATCGCCGGTGTCGGGGTCGGCGTGCTCTGGGGGGACGACGGAACGGTGCCGATCGTCGTGTCGGCTGCGATCGTCATCACGGTCGTCGTCGCGATCGCCGGTGGCGTCGGTGGACGGACGGAGCACGCGCTGTGAGCAAGCGAGACGAACTCGCTCGGGAGTCCTGGGGCCATCTCCAACACTGTCGACGGTTGGTTCGGTCGTCGCTCCCCGGCGTGCTCGTCGTGCCGTTCGACGACGTGACCGGTGGGGCGGTCGACGACATCGCCCTGCGGGCCCGGACCGACGGCGCCGACCGGTCGCTGCCGACCCGATTGGTCGACGGGAACCTCGGGGCCGCGCTCGCCGGTGAGATGCAGCGGCGTCTCCGGGACGACCGGACGCTCGACATCCACCGGGTGACGGCGTCGATGTTCGAACGGGCCGGAGGCGTCGTCGCCTCCACGGTCGATCTCCGCACGCTCGAACACCGCGGCGTGCGCCTGCCCTACTACCACCGGCGGACGTGCTGCCTCCGCGATCGGGTCACCGACCGGCACCGATGCGACACGTGCAGCCTCCGCGATGATGCCGATCTCCCGGCGATGGTTCGGGCCGGAATCGATCGGCGGCTCGATGATCCGGAGCGGGGTCTTCATCCGTAGAATGAGTGTCCCCCAACGGAAGTAGTGCGCCATGTCCGACGAGATTTTCGACACCGAAAAGCTGATTCCCGTCTTGAACGAGATCATGAAGGCCGAGCTGGCCGGCGTGGTCCGCTACACCCACTACGCACTGGTGATCACGGGCCCCAACCGGCTCCCGCTCGTCGACTTCATGAAGGCGCAGGCGTCGGAGTCGCTGCTCCACGCACAGATGGTCGGAGAGTTGATCACCGGTCTCGGTGGTCACCCCGACCAGGGCATCGCGCACATCGAGGAGAGCCACGACCACTCGCTCGAGACCGTTCTTCGTGAGTCGATCGCCCACGAGCGCCGGGCCCTCGATCTCTACCGGCAGATGCTCGCCATCGCCGAGGGCGACTCGGTGTACCTCGAGGAGTTCGCCCGCACCCAGATCGGCGAGGAAGAGCTCCACGTGATCGAGCTCAACAAGCTCCTGCGCGACTACACGATCAGCTGATCGCTGGAACGCAGAGCGGCGAACCGGTCACCGGGTCGTCGACCACCACCGTCGGCAGACCGAAGACCTCCTCGACGATCTCGGGCGTGATCACGTCGGCGGGAGCACCCTCGGCGACGATGCCGCCGTCGGCCATCGCCACCAGGTGGGTCGCATAGCGGCACGCGAGGTTGAGGTCGTGCAACACCATCACGACCGTGCGGCCTTCGCGTCGGTTGAGTTGCTTGAGCAGTTCGAGCACATCGACCTGGTGGGCGATGTCGAGATACGTCGTCGGCTCGTCGAGCAACATCAGCGGGGTGTCCTGGGCGAGGGCCATGGCGATCCACGCGCGCTGACGCTGACCACCGGACAGTTCGTCGACCGGCCGGCCCTCGTACTCGGCCATCCCGGTGAGCTCCAGCGCTCGGTTCACGGCGGCTTCGTCCTGCTTGCTCCACTGCTCGAACATGCGCTGATGCGGGTAGCGGCCTCGGCGGACGAGGTCGGAGACGATGACGCCCTCGGGGGCCCGCGGTGCCTGCGGGAGCAGACCGAGCTTGCGGGCGACGTCTTTGGTCGACTGCCGGTGGATGTCGTCGCCGTCGAGCACCACCGAGCCGAAGACCGGCTTGAGGAGGCGGGCGAGCGCACGGAGCAAGGTCGACTTGCCGCAGCCGTTCGCGCCGATGATCACCGTGATCTCACCGACGGGAATCTCGATGTCAAGCGCCTCGACGATGTTCGGCCCGCCGTAGCTGAGCGTGAGGTGCTCGGCGCGGAGTTCCGGGTGATCGATCTCAGAGTGCACGGTTGTACCTCGCGAGCAGGAAGAGGAAGTAGGGCCCGCCGATCGCGCCGGTGACGATGCCGGCGGGGAGGGTGACGGGCGCGAACAGGCGTTGCGCGATCAGATCGGCGCCGAGCAGGAACGCGGCGCCGATGATGGCGGTGAGGAGCAACGTGCCGCCGGTGAGCTGCCCCACCATCAGCCGGGTCATGTGGGGCACGAGGAGCGCCACGAACCCGAGCGGGCCGATCACGGCGACAGCGACGGCGGCGAGGCCCGAGGCCACGCCGATCAGCATCAGCCGGTTGGCTTCCACGTTGAGCCCGAGCCCCGCAGCCGCTTCGTCGCCGAGCTGCAGAAGCCGGAGCCGCTGAACGAGCACGAACGCCGGCGGCGTGAGGAGTGCGAGTCCGATCGCGAGGGTGCGGGCGTCGTCCCAGTTGGCCCCGAAGAGCGACCCGGCCTGCCAGCGAGCTGCGGCGGCCACGCGTTCGATCGGATACCGCACGGTGATGAAGGTGATCACCGCGCTGAGCAGGGCCTGGATGCCGATGCCAACGAGTACGAGGCGTGAGCCGGAGATGCCCCGCTTCCAGGCGAGCAGGTAGATGAGCGCGGCGGTGCCGAGCGCACCGGCGAACGCCGCAAACGGAAGGATCGCCACATTGCTGCCCGTCGCGAGGATGAAGACGGCGAACACCGCCGCACCGGTGTTGATGCCGATGATGTCGGGCGAGACGAGCGGGTTGTTGATCAGCGCCTGGAAGATGGCACCCGACATGCCGAGACACATGCCGGCGAGGATCGCGACCGTGACCCGGGGGAAGCGAAGGGTGTTGACGATGAAGTCGAACTCGCCACCGCGATCCCAGAACGCCTCGCGGAGCGCATCCATGCGGCCGATCGGGAAGTCGCCGACCGTCAGGCCGGTGACCAGGAGGGCGAACACGATGGCGAGGCCCGCGACGGAGATCCACAGCACGCGGGTCTGCACGAGCGCACTTGCCGGGCCGAGCCGCAACGCTCGACGACGATTCGGGACGAATTCGGCCAACCGGAGCGCCACGAAGACGCCGAGTAGGCCGGCGGTGACGACGAGGAACGTGTCGAGGGCGGGTGCGGCGATCGCGAACATCACAGCTCCGCCAACTTGGTGAAGCGCACGAGATAGATCAGGAACGGGGCACCGATCGCAGCGGTGACGATGCCCACCTGGAGTTCGGACGGCCGCACCACGACTCGGCCGACGACGTCGGCGCCCAGCAGGAGGCAGGGGCCGAGCAGCATGCAGTAGAGCAGCACCCAGCGGTAGTCGGGACCGACGAGGGATCGCACCATGTGGGGGATCGCGAGTCCGATGAACGCGACCGGACCGGCGATGGCGACCGCGGAGCCCGCCAACACGACGACGATGATCGCCGAGGTGGCTCGAACCAGAGCGACGCGCTGGCCGAGGCCGGCGGCGACGTCTTCGCCCATCGAGAGCAGATTGACCTGGCGGCCGATCAACAGGCCGGCGACGAGGGCGATGATGATCAGCGGGTAGAGCAACTCGAGTTCCTCGGTGCCTCGACCGGCGATCGAACCGGCCAGCCAGAAGCGGGCCTGGTCGAGCGTCTCCTGGTCGAGCAGGAGCAGGCTCGTGGTCCACGAGGTGAGGAGGGCGGTGACGACGACGCCGGCGAGTGCGAGCTTCACCGGCGTGGCCCCGCCGGGCCCGACCGAGGCGACGGCGTAGACGAGTACGGCGGCGGCCATCGCACCGAGGAAGGCGAACCAGACGTAGCCCTCGGGCGAGACCACGCCACCGAGGAAGATCGCCGTGACGATCGCGAACGAGGCGCCCGTGTTGACGCCGAGGATGCTCGGCGCACCGAGGGGGTTGCGGGTGACGCCCTGGGTGATCGCGCCGGCGACGGCGAGACAGGCGCCGGCGGTGGCGCCGAGGAGGGTCCGCGGCACACGGAGTTCTCGCACGACGATCTGGCCCTGGATCGAGTCGTCGTAGTCGAAGAGCGCGTTCCACGCGGTGGCGTTGTCGATCTCGAGCGAGCCGCAGCGCAGGCTCAGCAACACCATGAAGGCGAACACCGTGGCGGTGATCGGGAGGGCGATCTCGTGCCGGCGAACGAGCGGGCCGGATCCGGCGTCGCGCCGCCGGGCGAGTGTCGAGGCCACGATCGGACCGGCGGTGAGCAGGCCGACGATGCCGACGACCTCCCACCACGAACACCGGAACTCCGGGATCCAGGTCGGGTTGGCGGCGAAGATGCCGACCACAACGGCGAAACCGACGAGGAACGTTGACGACGGGTGGCGGCGCACAAGCGAGCGCGTTTCCCTCTCGACGGCGTCCCCGGTCGCGACCACGGCGATGATGATAGGGATGCCTAACAGGTTTGGCGACCCGCGCCCTACACTTCGCACGATGCATGCCGAACGTCGCTCCCGAACCGGTCACTCGCTCCTCGCGGTTCTGCTCGCCCTCGTCCTGCTCGCCGCTGCGTGTGGCGGTTCCGACGGCGACGGCGAGGGTGCCGGCGACCAGGCCAGTGGGTCGTCGTCGCCGAGTGCCTCGTCGGTGAGCGAGTCGGCGTCGGCGGTGGCCGAGCCGACGGAGGAGGCCGAACCCGCGGACCAGCCGGAAACGGTCGACGAGGCCGATGCGGTCGAGGAAGCCGAACCCGAAGAACCACTCGACGACACCGTCGTGATCGACGACTCGCCGATCGACGTCGGACGGGTCGTCGCCTTGGGTGAGGACGAGCTGCTCGCCAACCTCCTGGCGATGGGCATCACGCCGATCCTGACGTCGACCAACGGCGGCGACGGGCCGGTCGGCATCGAACGTGACACCGCTGGCATCGAATGGGTGCAGTCGTTCGAGATCAACCCGGAACAGATCGCCGGCCTCGGCGCCGACCTGCTGATCACCACGCAGGGATTCGTCGATCAAGCCGGGGCCGAGGCGATCATCGACGGCCTCGCCGCCGAGGTGGTCGTGCTCCAGGAGCCCGACATTCGAGCCCGCGTGATCGAGCTCGGCGAAGCGCTCGGCATTCCGGAACGGTCAGAGGCGCTGGTGGCGTCGTACGACCAGGCGCTCGCCGAGGCGCGGGATGCGGTCGACTCCTCGATCGTCGTGAGCATGGCCTCGGTGTACGACTTCGCCTACGCCGCATGGGTCGACGGCCCGTCGGCCGCACCGGCGACCGTGGTGGATCTCGGTGTGACGTTGTCGCCGGGTCCTGGCGACCTCGCCAACGAGTCGTTCGGTCGCGTCCGCCCGATCTCTGAGGAACAGCTGCCGCTGCTCGACGGCGACCTGCTGATCCTGCTGCAGAACTTCGAACTCGACTCCGAGAGCGCTGCGCTCGAGGCGGCGAGTGACACGCCGCTGTGGCAGGCGATTCCCGCCGTGGCCGCGGACAACGTCGTCGTGCTCGACCGCATCGGCTATCAGGGCATCGAGGGTCGGATCCGTCTGATCGGCGATCTCGTCGCAGCACTTGAGGGGCTGTCGTGAAGAAGCTGCTCCTCGCGCTCCTGGTCGTCGGACTGGTCGCCGCTGCATGTGGCGGTTCGGACGACGACGGCGACGCCGTCTCGTCGGCGAGCGACGTCGCGACGACGAGCACCACCGACGCCCCGTCGTCGGCCTCCGAGCCGTCGGGGTCCGATGTCGCCGATTCGACGACCTCCGTGGCCGAGACGACGACGACCGCAGCCCCGAGCACTCGGGTCGTCGAGCATGCGTTCGGTACGGCGGAGGTGCCTGGTGTGACGGAACGCATCGTCGTCATGGATCCCGGCACGATCCTGCCGACGCTGCTTTTCCTCGGCGTCGACTCGATCGTTGCGGCCCCGCTGCCGGAGGAGCCGTTTCCCACGACGCTCGTGACCGAAGACGATCTCGCCGGGATCGCCACCGTCGGGCTGCCGGAGGTGAGTTTCGAACTCGTCGCGGCCGCCCAACCCGACGTCATCATCGGTTTCGATCTCGGACTGCAGGAGTCCTACGACCAGCTGTCGCAGATCGCACCGACCGTCGCTGTCGAGCTCGACCTCAACGACTGGCGGGGCACCGGTGAGCGGGTTGCCGCCGCACTCGGCCTCGAGGTGGAGATGGCCGAGGCGCTCGCCGACTACGACGAACGGGTCGCCACGTTGCAGGCGTCGATCGGCGACCCGTCGGCGATCGATGTGTCGATCGCGCGGGCGCTCGGTCAGGTGATCCGTCTCCACACGAAGTTCCACTTCGCCGGCCAAGTGCTCGACGACGTCGGTTTCGGCCGACCCGACAGCCAGACCACCGACGACCCGGAAACCCGACTCGTGCAGGTCTCGCTCGAAGAGCTTCCGATGGCCGACGCCGACCACCTGTTCGTCTTCGGCGCCGGCCAGTTCGGGAGTCTCGGTGGCGACGGCGTGAGCGAGGTCGTGCAGGAGATCCTCGACCATCCGCTCTACCCCACGCTCGGGGTGGCCGAGACGGGCAACGTGCACGTCGTCGACCCTCTCGGCTGGCAACAAGGCGGCCTGCCCGCCGCAAACCTCATCCTCGACGACCTCGAAGGAGTCTTCTCATGAGCCGACCCAAGGAGCACGGTGGTGGCCAGGCCGGCCCGCCGATCGCCGGCGACACGGCGTCGTTCCCGATCGACGCCGAACTGTCGCGCACCCTCGTCGCCGCCAACCGCATGGCGACGCTGTCGACCCTGACCCCTGAGGGGTACCCGTACGGCAGCGTCGTGTCGTACGCCGCTGACGACCACGGACAGCCGATCGTGTTGATCAGCGAGATGGCCGAGCACACCGTGAACGCCCGAGGCGATGATCGTGTGAGCATGCTCGTCGTCGACATGAGCGGCGACGGCGACCCGCTCGGCAACGCCCGCCTCACGATGGTCGGACGCATCGAACTGCTCGACGAGCCGGGCGTCCTCCGGGATCGCTACCTCGAGAAGCACCCCTATGCGTCGTACTACGCCGACTTCACCGACTTCGGCTTCTGGCGGATCAACGTCGAGTCGGTGCGCTACGTCGGCGGGTTCGGCCACATGAGCTGGGTCACCTCCGACGGCTACACCGGCGCCGAGGTCGATCCGCTGGCGATGGTCGCTGGTCCGGTCGTCGAACACATGAACGACGACCACCGCGACGCCAACCTGATGTACGTGCAGGTGCTCGCCGGGCTCGCCGACGCCACCGACGCCAAGATGGTCGGCATCGATCGCTACGGCGTCACCCTCACCGCCGAGACGCCCGCCGGTCCGCGGATGGCGCGGGTGCCGTTCTCAGAGCCGCTCACCGAGGCCGATCAGGCCCGTCCCGCCGTGATCGATCTGCTCAACGACGCTCGTGGCCGGGTCGAGGGCTGATGCTGACCCCGGCGGAGTTGCAAGCGGCGCTGGCGACCGAGGTCGTCCCCTTCGACCCGATCGTTGCTCCCGACGACCCGGCGTGGATCTCTGCGTCCGATCTCGTGCACGCCGACGACCCGACGCTGACGTCGTTGATCGACGACCTGGCTGCGCAGCGGTCCACCGACGATCGTGTCGTGGCGGCGACCCTCGGATGGAAGGGGTTCGCGTATCTCGCGTCGTTGATGCCGCTCGCGGCCTGGTCCCGTCTCGGCGTGGTGCCCGACCAGCACGTGCACAACCTGGCCGTCCGACTCGACACCGCGCCGCTGGTCGGCTTCGCCCTGCGCGAGTTCCGGATGCGGGGAGACGGGTCGGTCGCCGACGCGGTCGACGTCTGGTGGGGAGGCCTCATGGAACCGCTCATCGAGCGGTGGCGCATCGAGGCTCGGGTCGGACGGCGTTCGCTCGAGGCGATGGCGGTGTCGCACGCGGTCACCATCGTGGGCGGATCGGTCGAGACCGGGGTCGACGATGCCCTCGACCGCATCGACGAGTTCGTCGCCCTCGACCGTCCGCAACGAGGCCAGCAGATCGACGGCCTGCGCAGCGGTGGGATTCCGCGCGAGGGCGGCGAGCCGC
>JBCBYI010000141.1:0-11290 GCA_039815945.1 Actinomycetota bacterium
GAGCCGAGCGGCTCGTCGAGCAGCAGCACCCGAGGTGCCGGCGCGAGCGCTCGAGCGAGCGCGACCCGTTGGGCCTCGCCGCCGGAGAGCGTTGTGACCGCTCGCCGTTCGTAGCCGGCGAGGCCGACCAACTCGAGCAGGTCGGTCACCCGGGCCCGGCGAGTGGCCGGGTCGATGTCGTTCATGCGCAGACCGAACTCGACGTTCTGGCCGACGTCGCGATGCGGGAACAGGGCGTGATCCTGGAACATCAGCCCGAACGGGCGCCGCTCGGGCGCCGTCGTGGTGATGTCCTCACCGTCGAGCGAGATCGTGCCGGCGGTCAGCGGTTCGAGACCGGCGATCGCCCGCAGCAGGGTGCTCTTGCCGCAGCCGCTCGGGCCGAGCAGGGCGAGCGTCTGCCCCGCGGCGAGATCGAGATCGACATCGACGACGGCGCGCACCTCCCCGAAGCGGACGTCGACGCCGCGCAGCTCCAGCATCAGAACACCCCCTCGTCGGATCCGCGACCCGATTCGATCACGAGCACGGCGCTTGCCACCAGCACCATCAACACGACCGAGAGCGCCATCGCCTGCCCTCGCAAGACGTCGCCCGGCGTGGAGAGCAGCCGGAAGAGGGCGATCGGCGCGGTCAGATTCTCGGGTCGTCGGGGCAGGAACGACGTGGCCCCGAACTCGCCGAGCGAGACGGCGAATGCGAAGCCGGCACCGACGACCAGGCCCCGCATGCCGATCGGCAGATCGATCTCGCGGCGGGCGCGGGCGGGCGACGCGCCGAGCACGGCGGCCGCTTCGTGCAGGACAGGGTCGATCGACCGCAGCACCGGCACCATCGTGCGCACCACGAACGGCACGCCGACGAGTGCGTGGGCGATCGGGATGATCCACCAGCTCGTGCGCAGATCGAGCGGCGGCTCGTCGAGGGCGATGAGCATGCCGAAGCCGATCGTGACCGCCGAGGTGCCGAGCGGCAGCGTGAGGCCGAGGTCGAAGATCCGGGCGATGCCGCGGCGGCCATGCACGACCACGAGCGATGCGAGCAGCCCGACGAGCACGGCGATGGCCGTCGCCGCCACCGCGAACACGACCGAGTTCCAGAGTGCGGTCGTCGCCGGCGCCGGAAGCTGCCGGGCCCGTTCACCGAGCGCGACGTAGTGGTCGAGCCCGTAACCGCTACCGGTCGAGAACGAACGTTCGACCAGCACGCCGATCGGGCCACCGAGCAGCACCAGACCGACCACGAGGTTGCCCCACCGCCAGAGGGGCGCGCTGGGACGTCGGCTCGACCGGGCACCACGACCCACGATCGGTCGCCGGCGCTCGAGGCGGGTCGAGACGACGACGAGCGCCAACACGGCGACGAGCTGGACCGCCGCGAGGGCGGCCGCGGTCTCGAGATCGACCCGGGTGACGGCCTGACGGTAGATCTCGGTCTCGATCGTCGCCCGGCGAGGGCCGCCGAGGATGAGCACGACCCCGAACGACGTGAAGGAGAAGAGGAAGACGATCGCGGCGGCCGACGAGATCGCCGGCCGCAGCCGGGGCAGTGTGACCTCGCGGAAGGTCTGCCACGCGCCGGCGCCGAGCACCCGGGCCGCCTCCTCCATCCGGTGGTCGAGACCGGCCCAGTACGAGCCCACCGCCCGGACGACCACCGCGTAGTTGAAGAAGACGTGAGCGATCAGGATCGCCCACACGGTGTGACGGAGCCGGAACCCCCCGTCGTCGAGCCCGGTGACGGTGAACACCTCGGTGAACGCGCCGGCCACGACCACAGTCGGCAGCACGAACGGCACGGTCACGAGCGCCCGGACGAGTCGCTGGCGCCGGGCCGGCAGCCGAGCGACCACCGAGGCCGCGGCGATGCCGACGGCCAGCGTCAGCACCATGCTGAGGGCCGCCTGCCACACGGTGAACCAGACGATGTCGCGCTGACGCGACGAGGCCGCCAGGTCGAGGAAGGTGTCGCCACCCCCTCCACCGAGGCCTCGCCAGAGGATCGTGGCGATCGGGTAGAAGAAGAAGACGGCGATGAACACGGCCGGGACGGCCACCAGCACCCCACGGGCGCCGAGGCCGAACGGCCGGCTCATCGCGATCCCCCTCCAGGTCCGTGGGCTCAGCCCAGGACGATCTCGACCCATCGCTCGACCCATGCGTCGCGGTTCGCTTCGATGTCGGCCGGGTCGATGAACTGCGGGTCGTCGGCGATCTCGGCGTACTCGACGAACTCGGTCGGCAGGGCGGCCGACTCGAGCGCCGGGAAGACGAACATGTTGAGCGGGACGTCCTCTTGGAAGGTCGGCGTCAGCATGAAGTCGATCAGCGCTTCGGCCTCGTCCCGGTTGTCGGTGCCCGCGAGAATGCCGGCGAACTCGATCTGTCGGAAACACGAGTCGAGCAACACGCCGGTCGGCGCGGTGTCGACGGGCGGGTCGGCGAAGATGACCTCCGCGGGCGGGCTCGACGCATACGACACGACGATCGAGCGGTCGCCGCCCCCGGCGGTGAACTCGCCGTAGTAGGCGTCCTCCCACCCGGCGGTGACGCTCACACCGTTGGCGACGAGATCCGCCCAGTACTGCTCCCAGTCGTCGGTGCCGTTGATCGTGGCGAGCAGGAACGCAAGGCCGGGCGACGACGACTCCGGCGACTGGACGACGACCTGGTCGGCGTAGACCGGATCGGTGAGGTCCTCGAGCGTGGCCGGCACCGCAGCCCCCTCGGGCAGGGCGTCGATCCAGTAGTTGACACACACGTCGCCGAAGTCGATCGGCGTGACCCGGTTCTGATCGTCGATGCGGAGCTCGGGGAACACGCCGCCGAGGTTGCCCGACTCGTAGGCCTCGAACAGTTCGGCGTCGAGGCCGCGCTGCAAGAAGGTGTTGTCGATGCCGAACATGACGTCGGCGAGCGGGGCGTCCTTGGTGAGGATCGCCTCGCTGACCATGGTGCCGGCGTCGCCCGCCTGCAGCAGCTCGACGGTGATGCCGGTCTCGGCGCTGAACGCGTCGAGGACCGAGTCGCTCACGACGAACGAGTCATGGGTCATCAGGGTGACCGTGCCGGGTTCGTCGTCGCCGCCACAGGCTCCGGCGAGCAGCACGAACACGAACAGGAGTGGCTTCTTCATGGCTTCCTCCGCCGGCATTACCCGGATCAGGTGTTGTCGGGTCGTCGACGGATCGGTCGACCTCTCAGCCCGGCTACCCCGAGCTCCCCGGTTGGTTGTGCCCCAGAGGTTAACGCAGGGTGACGCAGCCGCGGCGAGCCGGCCCGCAGCTCGTCAGGCGACGGCGGCGAGCGCGTCGACCATCTGATCGACCTGCGCGTCGGTGGCGACCAGCGGAGGACAGAAGCCGATCACGTCCGACATCGGTCGGGCGATCACCCCCTGGTCGAGCACGTCCCAGCGCAGATCGACCGGCGTTCGGCCCTCCGGCGGCGTGACCGCCCACATGAACCCGGCGCCGCGCAGGCCCGGATACAGGCCGTCGTCCACGAGCGCCTGCAGACCGTCGCGCAGCCGGGCGCCGAGGACGGCCGCCCGCTCGAGCAGGCCTTCCTCCTCGGTCACCTCGATACAGGCCAGGGCGGCCGCACAGGCGAGATGATGGCCCGAGTAGGTGAACCCGTGGGAGAGCCGCCACTCCGGGTTGGTCTCGAGCATCGCGAGTGGGCGGCCACCGACGATCACCCCGCCGAGCGGGACGTAGCCGGAGGTGACGGCCTTGGCGAAGGTGACCATGTCGGGCTCGACCCCGAAGTGTTGGGCGCCGAACCAGTGGCCGAGGCGTCCGAACCCACAGATGACCTCGTCGGAGATGTAGAGCGCGCCGTACTCGTCGCACAGGCGCCGGACCGCCTGGAGATAGCCCTCCGGCGGCGGGATGATCCCACCCGCGCCCTGGACCGGTTCGGTGATGACGGCAGCGATCTGCGCGCCCCGCTCGGCGAACACGCCGGCGAGGGCCTCGACATCGTCACCGGGCACGTGGATGTGCCCGGGCACCAACTCGCCCCATCCCTCCCGGTAGGCGGGGAAGCCCTGCGCACTCGTGCCGCCGTAGGCGGTGCCGTGGTAGCCGTTGGTACGCGAGATCACGAGCGTCTTCTCCGGATGACCGGCCTGGACCTGGGCGGCCCGGGCGAGCTTGAGCGCGGTGTCGACCGACTCCGACCCCGACTGGGTGAAGAAGACCTTGCCGTCGGGCATCGGGGCCCGATCCGAGATCGCAACCGCGAGTTCCTCGGCGAGATCGTTGGTGAAGGGATCGAAGATGTGGTGGGCGTGGATCGAGTCGAGCTGGGCCTTGATCGCCTCGGTGACCTTGGGATGTCCGTACCCGACGTTGCAGTACCAGAGCGACCCCATGCCGTCGAGGATCTCGCGACCGTCCTTGAGGGTCAGGACCGCCCCTCGCCCCGAGACGATGTTGAGGAAGTCCCCGGTGTCCTTGGCCGGCGGCGTGAAGGGATGCAGGAGGCGGCTCATGGCCGCAGCTTGCCACCGACCACGCGCCGAAGCGAGGGTCTCAACGGCCGCGGAAGTGCGGGTCGCGCTTCTCGACGAAGGCGGTCATCGCCTCGACCGTGTCCTTGGTCGTGAACTGGTACGCCTGGCCGATGCCCTCGGCCTCGAGTGCCTCCTCGAGGGTCGAGGTGAACGACTGGTTGAGCAGCTTCTTGCTGGTCGCGAGCGCGATCGGCGGACCGGCCAGGAGCTTGGCCACGAACTCGTCGACCAACCCGTCGAGTTCGTCGCCCGGCACGACCCGGGTGACCAGCCCCATGGCCTCGGCCCGCGCCGCGTCGATCACGTCGGCGAGCAGCACCAGTTCCTTCGCCCGCTGCATCCCGACGATGCGGGGCAGGATGAACGAGCCGCCGAAATCGATGCTGAGTCCCCGGCGAGCGAAGATTTCGCTGAATCGACTGCGGTCGCTGGCGAGCACGAAGTCACAGGCCAGTGCCATGTTGAGCCCCGCCCCCGCGGCCACGCCGTCGACCCGGGCGATCGTGGGCTTGGGCATCGTGTGGAGGGTCTGACAGGCGCGTCCGACCGAGCGCATCCCGTCGAGCGGATGACTCTGCTCCTGGCGGTCACCGCCGACGTCGGCGCCGGAGCAGAAGTCCTCGCCGGCCCCGGTGATCACGAAGACCCGGATCGTGTCGTCGCGGGCGACCCGATCGAACAGGTCGTGGAGCTCGTCCCACCCATCGCCGGGGATCGCGTTGCGGACCTGTGGTCGGTCGATCGTGAGCGTGGCGACACCGTCGGTCGTGTGCAGGTGCAGGTAGTCAGCCATCAGGCCTCGCGTTCGTCGGCGGCTCAGTCGCCGCGGGGCGCCACGCCCGGAAGGACGCAGAGCATCTCATAGAGCAGGTCGGCGGCGATCCGACTCGTCATGCCCGACACGTCGTAGATCGGGGCGACCTCCACGAGATCACAACCGACGATGTCGAGCCCATGGCAACCGCGGATGATCTCCAACCCCTGCGGGGTCGTGAGCCCGGCGATCTCGAGCGTGCCGGTGCCGGGGGCGTAGGCCGGATCGAGGCCGTCGATGTCGAAGCTGAGGTAGACGGGCCCGCCGCTGACCTTCTCGCGGACCTCATCCATCAATGGCTTGAGGCTCCGGTGCCAGCACTCCTCGATCTGCACGACCCGGAAGCCTTGCTCCCGGCTCCAGTCGAAGTCGTCGGCCGCGTAGCCCGTACCCCGCACCCCGATCTGCACCACCCGCTCGCCGTCGAGCACGCCCTCCTCGACCGCCCGACGAAACGGCGTGCCGTGAGCGATCTTCTCGCCGAACATGTCGTCGTTGATGTCGGTGTGGGCGTCGATGTGCACCATGCCGAGCGGACCGTGCTTCTTCGCCAGCGCCCGCAGGTGCGGCAGCGCGATCGTGTGATCGCCACCGATGGCGACGGTGACGAGATCGTGCTGCAGGAGATCATCGACGTAGGCCTCGATCCGGGCGATCGAGTCGTCCTTGTCGAAGGCATTGGTCGCAATGTCGCCGAGATCGTCGATGCGCAGGCTGTCGAAGGGCGCCGCCCGGGTGGCCATGTTGTAGGGCCGGATCATCACCGACTCCTCCCGGATGCCGCGAGGGCCGAACCGCGCACCTGGCCGATTCGACGTGCCGAGGTCGAACGGCACCCCGAAGACTGCGACGTCGAGATCGGCCGGTTCGCTGCGGCCGGGCAAACGCATGAAGGTCGTGATGCCCGCGAAGCGCGGCATCTCGTTGCCGCCGAGCGGCTGCGGGTTCGTCGAACCGCTTCCCGGCGGCCCGCCCGGCATCAGCGCTCGGCCGCCATGAACGCAGCGAGATCGAACGCGGCGTCGATCGACTCGGCGGGACCGAGCACGTTCATGGCGATCTCGTCGACCCCGGCGGCGGCGTACTCCTCGATGCCGGCCCGCACCGTGTCGGGATCACCGGCGAGCAACATGTCCTCGGGGCCGGCCATGCCCTCTCGATCGAGCATCGCCCGGTACGACGGCAGCTGGCCGTAGACCTGGAGCATCTTGGCCGTGGCCTCACGGGCGGCCTCGACATCGTCGGTGATCCACACCGGCACGCCCGCGGCGATCTGGCCGCCGCCGATCCCGGGACGCACATGGGACGCGATCGTCTTGGGGCCGGTCATCCACGTGATCGTGCCGCTCGTGCGTTCGCCGGCGAGGGCGAGCATCTTCGGGCCCATCGCGGCCAGCATCACCTCGGGCGTCTCGCCGGGGATGTTGATCTGGGTGTGATGGGTGACGAACTCACCCGTGGTCGACACCCGCTGCTCACTCAGCAGGGGCAACAGCGCGTCGAGGTATTCGACCATGTGGGTGTAGGGCTTGCGCCACTCGATGCCGTACTGCATCTCCATCGCCGGCTGATGGCTGGCGCCGAGGCCGAGGCAGAACCGACCACCGGTGGCCTGATTGATCGTGCGCGACTGGGCGGCGAGGGTCTCGGCGAAGGTGGTCTGCATCGCGACGACCGACGTCCCCAACCCGATGTCGGGCACCTCTCGACCGACGATGGCCAGCGTGACCATCGGGTCGGCGTTGAACACCTGCGGGTTCCAGTAGCGATGCAGGCCGGCCGCCCGGGCCCGCTCGGCGGTGGCGAGGGCGGCGTCGATCTCCGACGGCGAGTCGAACCAACTGATCTTCATGGGTGAACTCCTGCTCACATTCGGTCGAGGAGTTCGCGCTTCTTCGCTTCGAACTCCGCATCGGTCACGACCCCCTGGCGGCGCAGCTGATCGAGCTTCTCGATCTGTTCGGGGATCGACAGCTGCGGCTCGGCGGGCGCGGCGGGCGCCGCACCGGCGGCCGCCTGCCCGAGACGGCGGAGCTTTCGCTCCTCGAGCCCTTCGACCTGCCGGTAGATCTCGTTCTGCACCAGGTTGGGCTTGCGGATGTCGGAGAACGGCTGGCGGCCACCCTCGCCGGCGGACTCGATGGCGAGGTCGCCCGCGCCGATCACGCGTTCGAAGATCGACTGGTTGAAGAACACCGTGTTGATCCGGTCGAGCGGGATCTCGATGCCCTCCTTGGAGATCACCCCCGTGCGGGAGATGACCCGCTCGTTGGTGACCACGAAGTTGGTGGTGGTCCACTGGAGGTACGTGAACCCGAAGTAGCCCAGCGCTCCGAGGAAGAGGAAGAGGATCACCCAGTCGACCGGCCCCCACCAGCTGGTGAGCAGGGCCGCGACGCCCGCCAGGGTCAACAGCGCGAGCAGCGCGCCGGCCGGCGCGAGAAACCACCAGTGCGGACGGAGATCGAGGACGAGGTCTTCGTCCTCGGTCAGCAGATGCTTGGGGAACGGCATGGGCCGAGACTAACCCGCCGCCGCCTCGCTGGCCTCGGGCGTGTCGGCCGGGATCGGCGGAAGCCGCAGCGTCAACAACCAGGTGAGGGCGACGAACCCGGTCGAACCCCACATCGCGTACTCGAGCCCACCCCACAGGTAGAGCACGCCGCTGAGGAGCGTGCCGACGAGTCGACCGGTCGCGTTGGCCGAGTAGTAGAAGCCGACGTCCATGCTCACGTCGTCGTCGCCTGCGTAGGCCAGGATCAGGTACGAGTGCAGGCTCGAGTTGAGGGCGAAGACGAAGCCGAAGACGATGAGCCCGCCGAGCACCGCCACCTCGCGCAGGTCGTCGATGGTCACGCCAACCGCGATGACCGCCGAAACCACGCCCAGCACGAACGCCCATATCCGCGCCGCGGCGATCTCGTCGATCGTGCCGCGACGACGCAGCACCTGCGGAGCGATCGACTGGACGACGCCGTAGCCGATCACCCAGGCGGCGAGGAAGGCGCCGGTCGCGGTGAAGGACCACTCGAGGACCTCGTCGAGGAACACCGGCAAAGCGACCACGAACCAGATGTCGCGTGAGGAGAAGAGGAAGAAGCGGGCCGCCGAGAGCCGGTTGATGGCGTCGGACTTCGACAGGATCGACCGCAACGGCGGCTTCGTCTTCGACTTGCCGATGTCTTCGTTCAACAAGATCGCCACCGCGATCAGCGCAACCGCGATCCCGGCCGCCATCACGTACAACGCCGCGTCGTAGCCGAGCCAGGCGAGCAGCGCCGCCCCGAGGAAGAACCCGACACCCTTCAGCGCGTTCTTGGATCCGGTGAGCACGGCGACGAGTCGGAACAGGGCGTTGTCGCCGTCGCCGGCCACGTACTTCACCGCACTCTTCGAGCTCATCTTGGTGAGATCCTTGGCCACGCCCGACAGCGCCTGCGCCCCCATCACGTAGGCCACCGACGCCCACTCGACCCACGTCTCCGAATGCAGCGCGAGGATCACGAGCGCGGCGATCTGCAACGACAGCCCGGCGAGCAGGGTCTGGTTCAACCCCCGACGGGCCCCGACCCAGCCGCCCAACAGGTTGGTGACGATCCCCATGAACTCATAGAGCAAGAAGAGGAACGCGAGCGACACCGGCGAGTAGCCGAGATCGTGGAAGTGCAACAGCACGAGCATGCGCAGCGCACCGTCGGTGAGGGTGAACGCCCAGTACCCCGCAGTCACCAGGACATAGTTGCGAAGCTGCACCGTCGATCCCTACAGGTCCGCAGCCACACCGGCGGCCAAGTCCGCAGCCACACGGGCGGCCAGGTCCGCCATGCGAAACGCGTAGCCGTACTCGTTGTCGTACCAGGTGAGGATCTTCACCATCCGTTCGTCGATCACCATCGTCGACGGGCCGTCGACGATCCCCGACCGAGGGTCGTTCACGAAGTCGGCCGACACGAGCGGGCGATCCTCGAACCCGAGGATCCCTGCCAGTTCGCCCTCGGCCGCCGACCGCAACGCCTCGTTGACCTCGGCGGCGGTGACCGCCCGATCGAGCGTGAACACCGCGTCGGTGAGCGAAGCATTGAGCAACGGCACCCGCACCGCCAACCCGTTCAGCTTTCCCTGCAACTCGGGATAGATCATGGTGATCGCCGTCGCCGAGCCCGTGGTGGTCGGGATCAAGGAGTTGAGCGCTGATCGGGCCCGGCGCAGATCCTTGTGCGGTGCATCGACGATCACCTGGGTGTTGGTGACGTCGTGGATCGTCGTGATCACACCCCGTTCGATCCCGAACGTCTCGTGCACGACCTTCACCACCGGCGCCAACGAGTTCGTCGTGCACGACGCCGCGGTGAGGATGTCATGCACGGCCGGGTCGTAGTCGTCGTCGTTACAGCCGACCACGATGTTCGGCACGCCCGGGCTCTTGACCGGCGCGGCGACGAGCACCTTTCGGGCACCGTTGTCGAGATGGGGCGTGAGCGTCTCGGTGGTCTTGAAGACGCCACTCGCCTCCATGACGAGGTCGACACCGAGATCGGCCCACGGGATCGCGCCGGGCGAGTCGTGGGCGCTGGTCGTCACCCGCTGACCGTCGACGAGGATCGTGTCGCCGTCGACGCCGATCTCGCCGTCGAAGCGACCGTGCACCGTGTCGAACTCGAGCAGGTGGGCTGCGGTGGCGGCGTCGGCCTTGAGATCGTTGACGTGGGCCAGTTCGACGCCGTCGTGAGCGGCGAGACCGCGAACGGCGAGCCGACCGATCCGGCCGAAGCCGTTGATACCGATACGAATGGTCATGGCGATGTCCTCAGGGGATCAGGCGACGCTTCGAATGCGTCGTTCGAGGTCGGCGACGGCCGCGTCGAAGGCGGCGTCGCTCCCGGAGATCGAGGGGTCGGGAATCGACCAGTGCCACCAGTGCTCGCCCACCTCGAGTTCTTCGTGGGCGCGATCGCACACCGTCACGACGACAGCGGCGTCGTCGCCGGGGCCGAACCGGGTGGGAATCGCCGATCCGAGATCGAGGCCACGACGGGCGGCGGCGTCGACCGCGCCAGGGTGGACCTGCTCCGCCGGTGTCGTGCCGGCCGAACGGGCGGGTTCGCCGGTGAGGTCGGTCCAGAGCGCCGCTGCGAGCTGAGAGCGGGCGGCATTGTGGGAGCAGACGAAGAGCACCTCGCCGGCCGGCCGAGCGGTCGCGATGCCCAGCTCGGCGAGCGGCTCCCGGCACAGGGTCACGTAGCGCCGACGGCGGTCGCCGGCGGAGGTGAAGCGCTCGATCAGCCCGACGCCGGCGAGGACGTCGAGGTGGTGGGTGAGCAGGTTCGAGCCCAGGTCGAGCATCGCGCCCAGCTCCTTGGGCGATCGATCGGAGATGGCGAGGAGGTCGACGATGGCCAGCCGGATCGGCTCTGCGAGCGCTGCGTGTAGAGCCGCCCGACTGGCCACGTCTGCATCCACGAACGACACCGTAGGGCGCTGACCAGAGATCGATCAATCGTGATTGAGTGAATTTCGGGTGACATCAACGGGCGCGGTAGCGGTATCCCGAGATGCGCGTGAACCCGAGGCGTCGATACCAATCCCCCGCCCGGTCGTTGCTCATCTCGACCTGGAGCCACGCGGTGATGGCGCCCCGGCCGCGTCCCTCCTCGACGAGCGCGCTGAACACGGCCGCACCCGCGCCCCGACCCTGGCGGTCGGGTCGGGTGCGCATGGCGAACACCCCGACGAGATCCCCGTCACCGATCGCCATCCCCGCTCCGATCGGCTCACCGCCGATGGTGGCGACCGCGTACCAACACGGCAGGGCGGTCGATCGCATCTCGTCGGCTCGGGCGTCGCGCAGCTGGTCGGCCAACAGATCGGGCATCGTCTCGGAGACCTCGACGTCGACCGCGGCAGCCGATGGGCGGAGATCGCCGATCGGGCAGGCCATCACGTCGGTGACCGCACCCG
>JBCBYI010000142.1:0-11278 GCA_039815945.1 Actinomycetota bacterium
CGAGCCGGGCACGTTCAAGGACCGGGTCGTGATGGAGAACGATCCGTTCTCGGTCATCGAGGCCCTCACCGTCGCCGGTTTCGCCACCGGGGCCGAAAACGGCTGGATCTACATCCGCGGCGAGTATCCGCTCGCCACCGCCCGGCTGCAGAATGCCATCGACCAGGCCCTCGAAGTCGGTCTGCTCGGCGACGATGTCGCCGGTTCGGGCCACCGCTTCCACATCGAGATCCGCCGGGGCGCAGGCGCGTACATCTGTGGCGAAGAGACCGCCCTGTTCGCCTCGCTCGAGGGCTTCCGCGGGGAGCCGCGCAGCAAGCCGCCGTTCCCGACCACCCACGGTCTGTTCCAGGAGCCGACGGCGATCAACAACCCCGAGACGTTGCTCAACGTGCTCGACATCATGATGGTCGGCGCCGACGGCTACCGCAGCCGGGGCACGGATCGATCGCCCGGCACCAAGCTGCTGTGCCTCAGCGGCCGGGTCGCCAAGCCCGGCGTCTACGAGGTCGAGTTCGGCACGACGCTCGGCGAGGTCCTCGAACTCGCCGGTGGGCTCACCGGTTCGGGCGAACTCAACGCCGTGCTGATGGGCGGCGCCGCCGGTTCGTTCGTCGACGGCTCGTATCTCGACATGCCGATCACCCTGGAGGACGCCCGCGATCGGGGCACCACCCTCGGATCGGGCGTCGTCATGGCCTTCACCGACGAGATCGACATGGTCGACGTGCTCGTGCGGATCTCGCAGTTCTTCCGCGACGAGTCGTGTGGCCAGTGTGTGCCCTGTCGGGTCGGCACGGTGCGCCAGAACGAGACGATGGTCGTGCTCCAGCAGAAGGGCTGGCTCACGTCCGAGCGCCGTCAACTCGTCGACGACATCTCCCAGGTCATGGTCGATGCGTCGATCTGTGGTCTCGGCCACACGGCCGCGTCCGCCATCAACTCCGCCATCAAGCTGGGCCTCGTCCCGGGGGTGCCGTCGTGACCGCGACCTTCGAGGCAAAGATCGAGACCAGGGTCTCGCTGACGATCGACGGTCAGGCCGTCGAGGTTCCCGAGGGCACGTCGATCCACAAGGCCTGCGAGTCCGCCGGCATCGATACCCCCACGCTTTGCTGGGCCGAGAACCTCACGCCGGTCAACGTGTGCCGCGTCTGTGTTGTCGAGGTGGAAGGGCAGCGGGCGCTCGTGCCGTCGTGCGCCCGGCCCGCCGAGGAGGGGATGGTCGTCGAGACCGACTCCGACCGGGTGCGCCACAGCCGCAAGATGGTTCTCGAGTTTCTCGGTTCGGGGGTCGAACTCGATCAGGCGCCCGAACTCCAGGTGTGGATGACGCGGTACGGCTCCGAGCCCGAACGCTACGACCAGTACGAGCTGCCAGCGCTGCGGATGGGTGAGGCGCCCAAGATCCAGGACAACCTCTACATCCGCGACTACGACCGCTGCGTGCTCTGCTACAAGTGCGTCGAGGCGTGCGGCGATGACGCGCAGCACACCTATGCGATCGCGGTGAGCGGCCGCGGCTTCGGCGCTCGGATCTCGACCGAGTTCGACGTCACCCTGCCCGATTCGGCCTGCGTCTACTGCGGCAACTGCATCGGTGTGTGCCCTACCGGGGCGATTCAGTTCAAGACCGAGTACGACCTTCGCCAGGAGGACAACTGGCGACCCGAGGATCAAGACGTCACGCGAACGGTGTGCTCCTACTGTGGTGTCGGTTGCAATCTCGAGCTGCACACCCAGGACGACAAGATCGTCAAGGTCACCTCGCCGGCCGACCATTCGATCACCCACGGCATGCTCTGCATCAAGGGCCGGTTCGGCTGGCAGTACGTCCAGCCGGTCGACGCCCCGACCCGCAAGCCCTGACCCAGCCCGAATGTGTCTACGAATCCTCCTGACAGGATCCGTAGACATATCGCGTGTCGTCAGGCGGCGACCGCAAGGGCGCCGAAGCGATACGACGAGCTCGCGATGCCGACGCCCATGGCGTCGGTCTCGTGGTACTGGGCGACCGCGTTCTCGGACTCGGCCGCACCGGCGGCGACGAGTAGGGGCAGGAAATGCTCCTCGCGTCGATGCGCGATGCGGGCGCTCGGTGCGTCGGTCCAGTCGATGAGCCGCTGCGATCGGTCGGCGCCGGTGCGGCCCACGACGGCCTCGGTGAGCCACCCGTCGAACGCGACCGAGTGCTCGTGGGCGGCGGGGCCCATCGCCGACAGGTTGTGGTAGCTGGGGTAGCCGCTGCCGACGATCAGCACGCCCTGCTCGCGTAGTGGCGCGAGCGCCCGGCCCGCTTCGATGTGGGCGGCCGGTTCGAAGTCGGCGCGCACCGACATCTGCACGACCGGCACCGAGGCGTCGGGGTACATCACGAACGCGGGGACGAACGTGCCGTGGTCGAAGCCTCGCTCGTCGTCGACGCCGACGGCGATGCCCGCGTCGGTGAGCAGGTCGGCCGCGGCGGCCGCCGTGTCGGGATGGCCGGGGGCCGGATACTCGATCGAGTAGGTGTGAGGCGGGAAGCCTCCGTAGTCGTAGATCATCCCCGGCGACGGGTTCGCCCCGACGATGAAGGTCGGCGCCTCCCAGTGGGCGGTCACCATCAACACGGCGGTGGGGCGCACGCCGACCTCGTCGGGGATGGCGGCGAGCGAGGTCTCGAGCGGACTCCAATCGATGCCCATCTGGTCCTTCATCCAGGGCCAGGGGCCGCCACCGTGGGCGATGGCGTAGGTGGGGAGGGGCGTGGGGGTGGACATCAGGTCGCTGCTTTCTCGCCGATGGGGAACGGCGTGACATGAACGTTCAACTCACTCTAGCGTGAATGTTCAAGTCAAGCAACTAGAGTGTCGGTCATGGCGAAGGACGATCCCTGGCTCGACGAAGACCAACTGGCGGCGTGGCTCACACTCGTCGCCTTCAGCGAGGTCTTTCCCGCGAGTGTCGATGCCCAGCTGAAGGAACGGATGGGGGTGAACCGCTTCGAGTACTCTGTCCTCGCGATGCTGTCCGAAGAGCCGGGGCACACGCTGGTCATGAGCGATCTGGCCCGAGTGACCTTCGGGTCGCTGTCGCGCCTCTCCCACGCCGTCGGCCGGCTCGAACAGCGGGGCTGGCTGGAGCGGCAGGCGGGAGCGGGCGGCCGCCGCCACACGGTCGTCACGCTCACCGACGCCGGACGCATCGCCATCGAATCGGCCGCACCCGACCACGCCGCCCACCTGCAGTCGGTGATGATCGAGCCGCTGACCCCCAGCCAACTCGCCGCCCTCACGACGATCGCCCGCAAGCTCGTGGCCCGTATCGATCCTGACATGGATCGGCATCTGGCCGAGATGATCCCCGAGGTCGTGCAGCGCAACCTCGGTTGAGGGTGTCAGCCGACCACACCCCGGCCGACCATCGTCATGATCGTCGCGGTCGCCGTCGCGATCGGATTTGCGGTGTCGCCATCGGCGAACACCACGGATTCACAAAACGACAGGGTCCGGCCAGGCTTGATCACAGTGCCCGTCGCCTCGAATCGGTCGCCGCGGCCGGGCCGGAGCAGGCTCACCTTGTACTCGACCGTGAGCACGCCCTGGTCGGCGCGAAGCAGGCTCAAGGTCGCGAACCCACAGACGTTGTCGAGCAGCGCGCCGATCACGCCACCGTGCAGGAACCCGTGCTGTTGCGTGAGCCCCCGATGCGCATCGAGCGCGATCGCGACGACACCGGGCTCGATTCGGGTGAATTGGGCGCCGATCGTCGTCATGAACGCCTGGTTGGCGAAACTCGTCTCGATCCGCGAGCGGAATCCGGGGTCTGGCGCGTCGGGTGTCGTCATGGGACCACGATCCCGCCACGGTCCCCGACCGTGATCGAGCCGTACCGGGATGCGAAGGCGGGTGGGAGTTCTCGGTCACCGGGGATCGAGAGCCAGAGCCGGAGCAGGTGGCGGGGCGCCTCCGGACGGTCGACGAACCCCGTGCGGTCGTGGAGCAGCGAGTGGTTGTGCACGAACTGGATGTCGCCGGGCTGCAAGCGCATCGTGAGGTGCATCGCCGAGTCGCTGGCGATCTCGTCGAACAGGTCGAGTGCCGCCCGTTGGCGGTCGGTCAGGGGCGGCGCATCGGGGAATCGAGCGGCCGACTCGATGTACTGGCGCTGGTAGATGACGGTGAGCGCAGCGGCGTGCCAGCTGAGCACCGCGATGGTGAAGAACGGATCCTCACCGGGTGGCACTTCGCCCCGCCGGTCGGTCGCAACGGGCTCGAACAGCGCGTGCGCGAGGTCGAGGTCTCGATCGAGCATCTCGTTGTAGATCGCGGAGGCGCTGACCAGCATCGAGTCCCCGCCCTCGGCTGCGTCGCGCAGGCAGAGCAGGCCGACGACATCGGACGAGTCGGTGTGGAAGGTCTGCCGCTGGTCGGTCTGATAGATGCGGACGTCGGGATCCGATGCGTCGAGGCCGACGTTGCGCACATGGCAGAGCAGGTCGCCCGCTGCGTTCTGGGGCCGCAGCGAACCCAGCCGTTGCCCGACGACGAGCAGGATCCGTGCCGCGAGATCCGGCCCGAGATCGTCGAGTGGAAGCCCCCGGAGCAGTTCGAAGCCCCGCCCGGCGACGAGGCGTCCGGCGAGGGCGTCGAGCTTCGGCCCGACCGTCGCCAGATCGTGGTTCCCCGCCTCGGCTGCGGCGGCCAGCTCGTCGATGTCGACCGGGTCGAGGAACCAGGTCCAGTCGGCGGAATCGAGCTCGGCGCCGCGCCACACCGACGGCCCCGCCTGACGTGGCGCGACGGCAGTCACGGCCGGCGTTCCCGCAGCTCGGCGAGTGAGATGCAGCCGGTCTGGTGCATCACGTTCACGAGCCCGTCGCGGAGGATCTCGAAGGCGTGGGCCGGACCGTCGGCGCCGAGCGCACCGAGCCCGAAGTAGAAGGGCCGCCCGGCGAACACGAAATCGGCGCCGAGGCTGATCGCGCGGGCGACGTCGGCACCGGACCGGACCCCGGAGTCGAACAGCACCGGGACCGATCCGGCGATCTCGGCCGCCACCGCCGGTAGGCACGTGACCGAGGCGGGCGACGCTTCGAGCTGGCGTCCGCCGTGGTTGGACACCCAGATGGCGTCCGCTCCCACGTCGATCGATCGGCGGGCGTCGGCCGGGTCGAGGATGCCCTTGACGACGATGTTGCCCGACCAGCGTGCGCGCACCTCGGCGATGTAGTCGAAGCTGAGCGATCCGCCGAGGCTGGCGCCGACGAAGCCGGCGACGGCGGCCAGCGACGAGCCCTGGATGTAGCGCTCGACCGTACGGAACCGAGGGATGCCGTGCCGGAGCACGGCGATCGACCACGCCGGATGGGTCGCCGACTGCCACAGCAGGCGGGGCGTGATCTTCGGCGGGACCCGGATGTGGGCCTTGCGCTGGCGCTCGCGTCGGCTGCCGGCGGGAACGTCGGCGGTGATGACGAGCGTCCGGTAGCCGGCCTGCTCGGACCGGTCGAGGAGGTCGGCGCGCAATGCGTCGTCGCGCGGCGGGTACAGCTGGAACCAGCCCATGTCGCCCGCGAGCGGACCGACGTCTTCGGGCGCGGTGGTGGCGACGGTGCTGAGGACGTGAGGGAACCGGGTGGCTTGGGCGGTCCGGGCGAGCGCCTGATCGGCGCCGGGCCAGATGAGTCCGGAGAGCCCGAGTGGCGCGGCGCCGATCGGCGCGACGTGATCGATCCCGAAGAGCGTCGTGCGGGTGTCGGGCTCGATCACCCCCTTCATCAGCTGGGGCACCAGTTCGACGTCGAGCAGGGCCGAGCGGTTGCGGTGCATGGCCGATTCGTCGCCGGTGCCGCTCGCCAGATACTCCCAGCTGAAGTGGGGCAGGCGTCGTCTCGCCCGGCGCTCGAGATCCTCGATCGCCGGATAGCGATCCATGAGGTCGGCCACCGGTCAGGCCATCCAGCCGCCGTCGATGACGAACTCGCTCCCGGTGCTGTAGCTCGACTCGTCGGATGCGAGGAAGAGCGCCAGCTTCGCGACCTCGTCGGCGTCAGCGGCCCGACCGAGCGGCGTGCGGCTCTCGGTCAGCGCCGCGCCGTCGCCGCCGAGCTGTTCGAGCATCGGTGTCTCGATGATCCCGGGATGGATCGAGTTGACGCGCACGCCGAACGGCCCCAGCTCCTGAGCGGCGGACTTGGTCATCCCGCGCACGGCCCACTTGGTCGCGCCGTAGGCGAACGCCATGCCCGTACCCTGCAGCCCCGCGATCGACGAGATGTTGACGATGCTGCCCCCGCCCTGCTCCTTCATCTGCGGGGCGACGGTCTTCATCCCGAGGAAGACGCCCGTCTGGTTGATGTCGAGCATGCGGTGCCAGTCGTCCTCGGTGGTCGAGGCCATGTCGGCGATCTGGAAGATGCCGGCGTTGTTGATCAACACGTCGAGTCGGCCGTATTCGGCGACGATCTCGTCGACGACGGTCTTCCACTCCTCGGCGTTGCGAACGTCGAGTGGCCGATAGCTCGCTGCGCCGCCGAGCTCGTCGGCGAGCGCGCCGCCGTCGTCGTGCAGGACGTCGGTGATGCGGACGGTCGCGCCCTCCTCCACGAAGCGGCGCGCCTCGGCGCCGCCCTGGCCCCGAGCGCCGCCCGTGATCAGCGCAACCTTGTCATCGAGTCGTCCCATGGCGACGACCCTAGAGCGCCCGGCGCCGGTCAGGCGAGAAGATCGCCGGCGAGTTCGGCCGCCACCACAGCGGGGGAGCGGCCGTCGGGATCGAGCCGCCCGACCGCATCGGCGACCGACGCCTCCATCCGGGCGGTGAGCCGGTTCGCGACCTCGTACCGGAACCGTGCCGCGCGCCGCCGGCCGAGTCCGCCGGTGGCATCGAGGTGCTCGCGGTGGGCCTGTACGGCGTCCCACATCTGCTCGATTCCCGAACCGTTGGTCGCGGTGGTCATGATGATCGGGGGCCGGTAGCCGGTGTCGTCCTCGTGGCCGCTCACGTGGCTGAGATCGAGCATGAGTTCGAGATCGCGGCGGGTGTCGTTGGCGCCGTCACGGTCGGCCTTGTTGATCACGAACACGTCGGCGACCTCCAACAGACCGGCCTTGTTGGCCTGCACGGCGTCGCCCCAACCCGGGTTCACCACGACGACGGTGGTGTCGGCTGCGCCGGCGACGTCGACCTCGACCTGGCCGACGCCCACCGTCTCGATGAGCACCGGGTCGAAGCCGCACGCGTCGAAGGTCCGCACCGACCCGGGCACCGAGAGCGCGAGCCCGCCGGCGTGCCCGCGGGTGGCGACCGACCGGATGAATCCGCCGTCGCCGGCGACGTCGTCCATCCGGACCCGATCGCCGAGGATGGCGCCTCCCGTGAGCGGCGACGACGGGTCGACCGCCAAGACGGCGGGTTTGAGGCCGAGCGTGGGCAGGTGGCGAATGAGCTGCCCCGTGAGGGTCGACTTGCCGGCGCCCGGGGCGCCGGTGATGCCGACGACGTGGGCGCCGTTCGTCGCCGGGTGGGTGAGGTCGGTGATCTCGTCGGCCGGCTCGCCGCCTCGCTCGACGAGGGTCAGGAGTCGGCCGATGGCGCGGCGGTCCCCGGCGAGTGCCCGCTCGACGAGTTCGGGGGTGGAGAGTCGCCGGACGCTCACGGATTCAGGCGCGAGCGGCCACGGCGGCCCGCACCGAGGCGACGACCTCTTCGGCCGGTGCGCCGGGGCCGAGGATGGCGGCGACGCCGGCGTCTTCGAGGATCGGGACGTCGGCTTCGGGGATGATGCCGCCGATGATCAAGGGGATGTCGAGGTCGGCCTCGTCGAGCGCTGCGAGCATCGACGGCGCGAGTGCGAGGTGGCCGGCGTTGTGCATCGACAGACCGATGGCGTCGGCGTCCTCCTCCTCGGCGGCCGCGACGATCGACGCCGTGGTCTGGCGCAAGCCGAGGTAGATGACCTCCATGCCGGCGTCGCGCAGGATGCGGGCGACGATCTTGATGCCGCGGTCGTGGCCGTCGAGACCGAGCTTGGCCAAGACGACCCGGACGGTGTGTTCGTCGCTCATACGATCGCCTGCTCCACATAGGTGCCGAACACGTCTCGCATGGCGTTGCTGATCTCTTCTTCGGTGGCGTAGGTCTTCACCGCGTCGATGATCGGCGGCATGAGGTTAACGGTCGGGTCTTCGGCCGCGGTGCGGATGGCGGCGAGCGAGGTCTCGACCGCGGCCGAGTCGCGCTCCTGCTTCACCGCTTCGAGTCGCTTGCGCTGCAGCTCCTCGACGCTGTGGTCGATGCGGAGCAGGTTGGTCTCGTCCTCGTCGTTGCCGTCGGTGTAGCCGTTGACGCCGACGATGATGCGCTGGTCGGCGTTGACCTCCCGCTCGAAGCGGTAGGCGGCGTCGGCGATCTCGCCGACGAAGTAGCCGTTCTCGATGCCGGCGTAGACGCCTTCGAGGATCGAGCCGTCGCCGAGCTCGTCGAGGTGGGCGAACACGGCCTCGGCCTGGCGCTCCATCTCGTCGGTCATCCACTCGACGTAGGGGGCGCCCCCGAGCGGGTCGGCCACGTTGGTCACGCCGGTCTCGTGGGCGACGACCTGCTGGGTGCGCAACGCGATGCGGGCCGCCTTCTCGGTGGGGAGGGCGAGCGCTTCGTCGAAGGAATCGGTGTGCAGCGATTGGGTGCCGCCGAGCGCCGCCGACAGCGCCTGGATCGCGACGCGAGCGATGTTGTTCTCGGGCTGCTGGGCGGTGAGCGAGACGCCGGCGGTCTGGGTGTGGAAACGACACATCATCGCCCGCTCGTCGGTGGCGCCGTAACGCTCCTTCATCCAGCGGGCCCAGATCCGGCGGGCGGCGCGGAACTTGCCGATCTCCTCGAAGAAGTCGGAGTGGGCGTTGAAGAAGAACGAGAGTCGGCGGCCGAACTGGTTCACGTCCTGGCCTTCGGCGAGGGCCGCTTCGACGTAGGCGAACCCATTGGCGAGCGTGAAGGCGAGCTCTTGGGCCGCCGTCGAGCCGGCCTCGCGGATGTGGTACCCGGAGATCGAGACGGGATGCCACTTCGGCATCTCGGCGGAGGTGTAGCGGATCATGTCGGTGACGATCCGCATGCTCGGGCGCGGCGGATAGATGTACTCCTTCTGCGCCTGGTACTCCTTCAAGATGTCGTTCTGGATGGTGCCGGCGAGTTCGGCCTTGGCGACGCCGCCTTGCTCGCCGACGGCGATGTACATCGCCAGCAACGCGGCGGCCGGGCCGTTGATCGTCATCGAGGTGGAGACGGTGCCGAGGTCGATGTCGGCGTAGAGGTCTTCCATGTCGCGGAGGGTGTCGACGGCGACACCCGCGCGACCGACCTCGCCGAGCGCCCACGGCGAGTCCGAGTCGTAGCCCATCAACGTGGGCATGTCGAAGGCGGTGGAGAGGCCCATGCCGCCGTTGCGGAGGATCTCCTTGAAGCGGGCGTTGGTGTCCTCGGCGGTGCCGAAGCCGGCGAACATCCGCATCGTCCAGAGCCGAGAGCGGTAGCCGGCGGCGTGCAGGCCGCGGGTGTACGGGTACTGGCCCGGCATCGGGCCGTCGCCGTAGACCGGATCGACGGGCACGCCCGACATTGTCTCGAAGGGCACGTCGCGGAGGCGGGTCGCGTCGTACTGCTCTTGCCACTGTTGTCGGTCGTCGCTCACGGCCATCTCCGAATACTTTGACGTCCAAGTATTTGTGCCTAGGGTACCGCGTGATGCCGCTCGACTTCGACCCGATCGACGAAGCCGCCGAGAACTGGCGGTCCGCAGGGTGGGCCGCGGTCGATGCGATGAGCGCGGCCACCTCGATCACGCGCGCGCACCAGATTCTGTCGGGGCGGATCGATGCCGCGCTCGCGCCGCTCGGCCTCAACTTCAGCCGCTTCGAGGTGCTCGCCCTGCTGTCGTTCACCAAGGAGGGCGAACTCCCGCTCGGGAAGGTCGGTGATCGCCTCCAGGTGCACCCGGCATCGGTCACCAACACGGTGAACCGCCTCGAGGCCGACGGGTTCGTCGTGCGAAAGCCGCATCCGACGGATCGGCGAACGACGCTGGCGGCGCTGACGACGCACGGGCGACGTCGGGTCGAGACGGCGGCGGCGGCCCTGGCCGAGATCGAGTTCGGTGTGGCCGGGCTCAGTGCCGACGGTCGGCGCTCGGTCGACGCCGCGATCCTCGAGCTGCGTTCCGCGGCGGGCGACTTCGAATGATCAGTCGCCGAGGTTGAGCGCCCGCCAGAGCCGGGCGGCGACCTCGTCCGGCGCGATGTCGGGCCCGAGCTCCATCACCGACGCAAGTGACCCGCCGATCAGCGCAGCGGCGAAGTCGGCCGGGGCGTCGAACCGCAGTCGGGCGTACATCGCCACCTCGGTCTCCGACATCGCGACCTTGCGTTCCGCGTTCTGGCGACTCAGCCACGGTCCACCGAGCGATGCGTTGAGGAAGTGGAACATCTCCGGGTTCGAGGTCGCCCACGCCCATGCCCGGTTCCACACCTCGACGAACTGGGCCTCGGGCTCGGCCGCCTCGGGCTCGGCGAGGATCGTGGCCATCGAATCGAGCCCGAGCGCGTAGAGGTCGTTGGCGATCGCCGCCTTGTCGTCCCAGCGGCGATAGATGGTCGCGACGCCGACGCCGGCCGCGGTCGAGATGTGCTCGATCGTGGTGTTGCCGTAGCCGCGTGAGGCGAAGAGCGCGAGCGCGGCCGAGCGGATCCGCTCGGTGGTCTCGTCGGCCGTCTTCGTGGACACCGTGCCCACCGTAGCGACCGATTCGCTCGCCGACGGCGTCCGTTCGGGCTGAGCGGAAGACATCTTCCGCAGATCGGAGGATTTCCTCCGATCGCCGGACTAGGGTGCGGCCAGGTGCGGAGGATTTCCTCCGCCGCGTGCAGGGGAGGCCCCGTGACGACGCCCATCTCGACCACCGTGAACGGCGAAAACCGAACGATCGACCTCGACGGCCACGAATCGGCCGTCGACGTGATCCGCGAACAGCTCGGTCTAACCGGCACCAAGCTCGTGTGCGCCGGCGGCGTCTGCGGTGCGTGCACCGTGCAGATCGACGGCACCGCGGTGGCCGGGTGCCTCACGCCGGCGACGGCGATGCGAGATGCCGAGGTCACCACCGTCGAAGGACTCGGCGAGGGTGCCGACCTCCATCCGGCCCAGCGGGCGTTCATGGCCCACGATGGTCTCCAGTGCGGCTACTGCACGCCCGGCTTCGTCACCGCGGCGGCGGCGTTCGTCGACCGATGGCGAACCG
>JBCBYI010000143.1:0-11165 GCA_039815945.1 Actinomycetota bacterium
GCGGGCGCCGGCACCGCACAATTCCCTCATGTCCGACCCCTCGACCACCTTCCTCATCGACGAGATCGCCCCGCACGACGCGTACAAGCTGTGCTCCGGTCTGATCGTGCCGCGGCCGATCGGGTGGATCGGTTCGCTCTCGGCCGACGGCATCGCCAACCTGGCGCCGTACTCGTTCTTCAATCTGATCGGGAACGACCCGATGCACGTCGGGTTCTCACCGGGCTCGGTCGGGGGCAGTGACAAGGACTCCCTCGCGAACGTGCGCGCCGTCCCGGAGTTCACGGTCAACATCGTGACCGACGAGACGGTCGTGGCGATGAACGACACGGCCGCGACCCTGCCGCCCGAGGAGGACGAGTTCGAACACGCCGGGCTCACCAAGCTCGACTCGCAGCTGATCAGGCCGCCCCAGGTCGCCGAGGCGATCGCGACGATGGAGTGCCGGGTGACCGACATCGTGCACATCGGACGCGAGGGAGGCGGCAACGATCTGGTGGTCGGTGAAGTGATCGCGATTCATGTCGCCGATCGGGTGCTCGACGGTACCCGGGTCGATCAGCACGGGCTTCGGGCGGTCGGCCGCCACGCAGGCAGCTGGTACTCCCACGCCACCGACCTCTTCGACATCACCCGACCCAGCTGATGACGGTCACGCCGGAGGACATGGCTCGCGCCTTCCCCGTCGCGGTCGGGGTGGCGACCGCCGAGCAGTGGCCGACCGAACCCGGCGACGGTGTCGACTGCACCGAACTGATGGGCGCTGCGGCGCGCCGGGCGATCGCCGACACCGGTTCGGACACCGTCGCCGGCATGGTCGACCTCGTCGTGGCCACCCAGGGCCTGTCCATGCTGACCGACGGTGCCGGTCGGGTCGCCCACGCACTCGGGGCTCCCGACGCGCATGCCGTCACCTATCGGGTCGGCATCCCCCAGCAGGCCCTCATCAACCGCGCGATCGATGCGGTGATGAACGGTGAGGCGCGGGTCGCGGTGATCGTGGGTGGGGAGACGAAACGGCGCGACGATCTCGCCCGCCGGGCGGGCGTCGAACTCCCGCCTCGGGCCCCGTTCGACGGCGGAGATGACGAGCTCATCGCGCCCGAGGGTGAGATCGTGGCCCGCCCCGAAGTCGACGTCGGCGCCGTCGCCGCCGTGCAGCAGTACGCCCTGATCGACTCCGCTCGCCGGGCCCACCACGGCTGGTCACTCGACGAACACCGCGACGACATCGCGTCGTTGTGGGCGTCGTTCAACGAGGTCGCCCGGACCAACCCGAGAGCCGCCTTCCCCGAACCGCGAACCGCCGCCGACATCCGCGAGCCGGGCGAGGGCAACCGGCCGCTCGCCTTTCCGTACAACAAGTGGCACAACAGCCAGTGGGGCGTCGATCAGGCGGCGGCGATCGTGATCACGTCGACCATCGGCGCCGACATCGCCGAGATCGCCGGGGATCGCCGGGTGCACCCGCTCGTCGCGCTCGAGTCATCCCAATCGCTGTCGCTCAGCCGCCGGGCCGACCTCCATCGCTGGCCCGCGATGGGCGTGCTCGGGCGGGTCGCCGAACAGGAGCTGAGCGCGCCGCTGTCGTCGGTCGAACACGTCGAGCTCTACTCGTGCTTCCCGGTGGCGGTGCGGGTGCAGCAGTCCGAACTCGGGCTCGATCCCGATGCAGCGGCGACGATCACCGGCGGCATGGCGTTCGCGGGTGGTCCGTTCAACAACTTCGTGCTGCAGGCCACCGTCGCGATGATCGAACGCCTCCGTGAGCGACCCCGCGAGCGAGGCCTCGTGACGGCGGTCAGTGGCCTGCTCACCAAGCCGGGCCTCACCGTGTGGAGCACCAACCCGACCGTGCGTTGTGTGCCGGCCGACCTCGTCGACACCGTGACCTCCGAGACGGCCGTCGTCTCGCTCGACGAGAACCCCAGCGGCGCTGGTGTCGTCGCGACGTACACGACCGCCGGCCCCCGGGTGACGGCGATCATCGACCTCGACTCCGGGGAGCGTGCGGTCGCGGCCTGCGACGACGAGACGCTCGCCGCCCGGGTCACGACCGAGGAGCTCATCGGCACCCGCGTGATCGTCGAGGGGCGGACCTTTCGTCCGCTCGCCGCCTGACCCAGCGGTGTCGCTCAGACTGGTTGGGCGGCGCGGATCCGATTGCCGTCGGGGTCGACGAGGGTGACCTCGTGGCCCCACGGTTGGGTCTCGACGGTCTCGCCGAACTCGTGGGCGACGGGGCCGATGTCGTCGACCCAGAAGTAGGCGAGCGACTTCTTGGGCGCGTCGCCCTTGTGCTCGGAGAGATGGATCTGGACCTCGCCGCGGCGAAGAAAGCCATAGACGGGGAAGCCCGGCTCGAACTGATGGGTGCCCGTGAGCTCGAACCCGAGCCGGGCGTACCAGCGGGCGCTCGCCGCGACGTTCTTCACCCGCAGGACGGGAATGATCGTTTCGGCCACGGCGCTCAGTCGATCTCGACGACCGAGCGCAGGACCTCGCCGCGCTCCATCTTGTGGAACGCCTCTTCGACACCGTCGAGGGCAATGATCTCGCTGACGAAGGCGTCGAGGTCGAGACGGCCCTGCTGGTACAGGTCGATCAGCATCGGGAAGTCGCGGCTCGGGAGACAATCGCCGTACCAGCTCGACTTGAGCGCACCGCCCCGGCCGAACACGTCGAGGAACGGCAGCGTGAGCTCCATATCGGGCCGAGGCACACCGACCAGCACGACGGTGCCGGCGAGATCGCGGGCCTCGAAGCACTGCTTGTAGACCTCGGGGAGACCGATTGCTTCGATGGCGACGTCGACGCCGTTGCCGCCGGTCAGCTCACGGATCTTCTCGACCGGGTCCTCGTTGGCCGAGTTGATCGTGTGGGTGGCACCGAAGCCCTTGGCCCACTCGAGCTTCTGATCGTCGATGTCGACGGCGATGATGATCGACGCGCCGGCGAGCTTCGAGCCAGCGATGGCAGCATCGCCCACCCCGCCGCAGCCGAAGACGGCGACGCTGTCGCCACGGCCGACGTTGCCGGTGTTGATGGCGGCGCCGATGCCGGCCATCACGCCACAGCCGAGCAGACCCGCGGCGGCCGGGCGGGTCTCGGGGTCGACCTTGGTGCACTGGCCGGCGGCGACGAGGGTCTTCTCGGCGAAGGCGCCGATGCCGAGGGCTGGCGAGAGCTCGGTGCCGTCCTCCAGCGTCATCTTCTGCTCGGCGTTGAACGTGTTGAAGCAGATCTGCGGCTTGCCCTTGTTGCAGCTGCGGCAGTTGCCGCACACGGCACGCCAGTTGAGGATCACGAAGTCGCCGGGGGCGACATCGGTGACGCCGTCACCGACGGATTCCACGACACCGCTGGCTTCGTGGCCGAGCAGGAAGGGGAACTCGTCGTTGATCCCGCCCTCGCGGTAGTGAAGATCGGTGTGGCACACACCGCACGCTTGGATCTGGACCACCGCTTCGCCCGGACCCGGGTCGGGGACGATGATGTTCTCGATGGTCACCGGAGCGTCCTGCTCCATGGCGACGACGCCCTTCACGGTCTGCGGCATGGTTCTCCCTGGGTCGTGATCCGCTTCAGATCGTGGGGGAGACTAGCCCACGCAGCTGCGCCCAGTCGCCGGGGACAAGGCCGAGGAACTCGCCGCGATCCGCCGATTCGACGTCGGCCCAGCCGAGCTGGTCGATGTCGGCGACGATCTCGTCGTAGCGGTCGAACAGGACCGTGTTCGACGGGTCGAGCCCGGTGACGATCGCGAGACCGGTCGGCTCGACATCGGCGACGACGACGTTCAGGTCGGGCCGGAAGCGGCGCAGGGCGACGACGGTCTTCCAGACGTCGCCGGACCACACCGCTGTCGTGCGTTCACGGGCGGCGGTGACCTCGTCGATCGGGTTGCAGTCGTGGATCAGGATCACCGAGTCGGACGAGCTGTGGCGTTCGAGGTGTGCGACGTCGCGCAGCGTCTGTTCCCACCAGTGCAGGCCGTCGGCGAAGCCGAGGTCGATCGGCTCGCCCTGCAGCGCGATGGGGTCGGAGAAAAAGTCGTCGCTGGTCTGAGCGACAATCGTCGAGTCGGCCGGTGCTTCGGCGACCTTGGGTTCGGGGTCGACGCCGACGATGCGGGTGCCGGGCTGCACGAACGCGAGCGAGTGCCCTTCGTGCACGCCGATCTCGACGTACAGGTCGGGACGGCGGAGCTCATGAATGCGCCGCAGCAGCCCGTAATACGTCGAGATCGGTTCGCTCATCGACGCCGAGGGTACGGCCTCAGAAGCGGCGACCGAACGCCATCGACGGGTTGTCGGGGATCTCCGTGAGCGGCGTGGCGATCTCGTCGACGGTCGGGCCGAGCTCGAGCGCCGCCATCGGTTCGATGTCGAGGCCGTAGAGCTTGGCCGCGGTCCCGCCGAAGAGCTCGTGCAGATCGGCCGGCTCCCAGTCGTGGAAGACGTGGCGCAGCGAGGCGACCGAGTCGGGGTACGTGCCCTCACGGTGCGGATAGTCCGAGCCCCACATGACGTTGCCGGGGCCGAGTTCCTTGATGGCGGCGGCCTCGTCGCGGGACGGGAAGCTGGCGCCCATCGTGCAGTTGGTGTCGAAGTAGCTCGACGGCGAACGCTCGAGCGTGTTGCCGTCCATGCGCAGCTCGCCGACACCGCCGTTGTTGAACGCGTACCAGATGCCGTCCATCTTCTTCAGCGTCTCGGGCACCCAGCCGGTCTTCTGCTCGGTCATCACGAACTGCAGACCCGGGAAGCGCTCGAACACGCCGGAGAGGATGATGTGCCAGAGGCTGCGGTTGGCGAAGAACGGCACCTCCATGATCATCAGGAAGTTCTTGATCTTGGCGGTGCTGTAGTCGGGGATGCCCGCGCCACCGTGCTGGTTGACCGACAGGCCGGTCTCCTCGCAGGCCCGCCAGATCGGGTCGTAGTCCTCGGTCCAGAGCTTGGGGACGTCGGCGTCGGGTGGGATCGCCGGGAACAAGATGCCCTTGAGGCCGTGCTCGGCCGCCCAGTGGATCTCGGCCACGGACGCCTCGACGTCGTTGGGGAAGACCTGGGCCAGACCGGCGCGGCGGCCGGGAAGATCCTCACACCACTCGGCCAGCCAACGGTTGTGGGCCCGCAGACCGGCCCAACGCTGCTCGAGTTCCGCCGCCGTGCGGGGCGGACCCGTGACGAGCAGCCCCGACGGGAAGAAGGGCGGAATGGTGTTGGGGAACACGACCTCGCCGGCGAGGCCGTCGGCCTCCAGTTGGCGTTGGCGGACGTCGTTGTCCCAGTTGCGGATCTTGGTCTCGTCGGTGAGGTCTTCCCACGGGTTGTCGAAGTCGGCGGCCCACGCGTCGAAGTCGGCGTGGTACGAGGACTCGAGGTAGCCGCGGTAGGTGCGGAGGTCGGCGCCGGCGTGGCAGTCGGCCGAGACGAGCGTGTAGCGATCGGTCATGCCCGAGAGGCTAGGACGCGATCTGACGCCGCGTCAGATCGGGGCGTCGATCTCGGCCGTCGCTCCCTCGGGGCGGTGCGTGGTCGGTGTCGTCTCGCCGTTGCGGAGCGCGGTCTCGAGATTGCGGGCGTGATGCCGGATGCGATCCCGCGTCGCTCTCGGGAGTCGATCGATCGCGTAGCGGCCTCGGGCCACGCGAACGAGCCGACCCTTGCGGACTTCGCTTCGAAGCGCTCCGTGGATGCGGCGGCCCGGATCGTCGCCCAGATCGACCCCCAAGATCGCGAGCGTGCGGCGCAGCTCGGTCGTGGAGGCCTCGCCGCCGAGATCGAGGATGAGCGAGGTGATCAGGTAGCGGAGGTCATAGCGGCGCAGTTCCATGCGCCGAGGCTGGCCCAGGGGTGTGACGTCAGGACTTGCGCCAGTAGACGCCGGTCCAGTCGACCTCGACGATCTCGTCGGTGATGCCGTGTTGGGCCCGGAAGTCGTCGATCGCCTTGCGACACGGCTCCCAGGCGCCATAGTCGTCCACGATCACGAACCCGCCGGCGGAGACCTTGTCGTAGAGCGGGACGAGGGCGTCCATCGTCGATTCGTAGAGATCGCCGTCGAGGCGCAGCACCGCGAGTTGGTCGATGGGCGCGGTCGGCAGGGTGTCGGCGAACCAGCCCTCGAGAAGGCGCACCTGATCGTCGAGGAGTCCATACCGTTCGAAGTTGGCTCGTACCCGGTCGGCCCCGACCATCAGCGTCGGGACCCCCGACATGTCGTGGCCCGCATCGTCGGGATACTCCTCGACGTTGGGAGCGGGCAGCCCCTCGAAGGAGTCCGCGACCCAGACCCGCCGGTCGGTGTCGCCCCAGGCCTCGAGGATGCCCCGCATGAGGATGGTGACACCGCCCCGCCAGACCCCGGTCTCGATGAGGTCGCCCGGCACGTCCTCGTCGAGCACCGTCTCCACCGCCGAGCGCACGTTGGCGAGCCGCTGGCGCCCCACCATCGTCTCGGCCGTGGGCGGCCAGTCGCGCCCTTCCCCGCGGATCGAGGCATCATCCCGCTTCGACGGGTCGCCACCCTTGCGAGTGACTCGCCACCCGTTGGCCCGGAGGGCCGCCTTGAGTTCGTCGGGCGAGCCCGGCCCTCGCCAGCCGGAGAGGTCGACGTCGTGGGTCTCCTCGTCGAGGAACAGCTCACGGGTGAGACACCCCATCAGAAGGTCGACGTATCGGTCGCGTGCGGACATGGTGCACGAGCCTACGGCCCGGTACCTTGCGGGCATGGATCCGACGTACACCGACGAAGCCGAGGCCTTCCGCGCCCGCATCAAGGAATTCCTCGACTCGAACCTCCCGACCGGTTGGGCCGGCTACGGCGCGATGTCGGTCGACGAGGCGTTCGAGTGGACCGCCGACTGGCGCCAGAAGCTCGCCGCCAACGGCCTGCTCGCACCGTCGTGGCCGACCGAGTACGGCGGCGGTGGCATGTCCGAACTCGAACAGGTGATCCTCGCCGAGGAGTTCGAGAAGGCGGGCGCCCCGACCGGTGCCGGCAACGACGCCTTCTCGATCCAGATGGTCGGCAACACGATCCTCCACTGGGGCAGCGAAGAGCAGAAGGCCCACTTCCTGCCGCGCATCATCAGCGGTGAGGACGTCTGGTGCCAGGGCTACTCCGAGCCCGACGCCGGTTCCGACCTCGGCGGCCTCGGCTGCAAGGCCGTGCTCGACGGCGACGAGTGGGTCATCAACGGCCAGAAGATCTGGACCTCGGCAGGCCAGCACGCGAACTGGATCTTCGTGCTGTGCCGCACCGACCCCGACGCCCCCAAGCACCGCGGTATCTCGTTCCTGCTGTGCCCGATGAATCAGCCCGGCGTCGAGGTCCGTCCGATCACGATGATCTCCGGCGACGACGAATTCAACGAGACCTTCTTCACCGACGCCCGCACCCACAAGGACAACGTGATCGGCGGAGTCAACGCCGGTTGGGCCGTCGCCATGACCCTGCTCGGCTACGAGCGCGGCGAGGCCGCCGCGACCCAGCCCATCATGTTCAAGGCCGAGTGGGAGAAGCTGGCCGAGAAAGCCAAGCAGACCGGCGCCAACACCGACCCGGTCCTGCGTGACCGGCTCGCCTCGACCTACATCGAGGTCGAGATCATGCGCTACCTCGGCATGGGCACGCTCACCCGGTTCCTTGGTGGCGCCCAGCCCGGCCCGGCCGAATCGGCGTTCAAGCTCTACTGGTCCGAGTACCACAAGCGTCTCACCGAGCTCGCCCTCGACGTGGTCGGCCCCGACTCCATGATCGCCGAGCCGTCGGCCAAGAAGGCCTTCCACTCCGACGCCCCCGGATCGCCCAACGATGCCGGCTCGTGGCTCGGGGCGTTCTACAACGCTCGCGCCGGCACGATCTACGCCGGCACCAGCCAGGTGCAACGCAACATCCTCGGCGAGATGGTCCTCGGCCTTCCCAAAGAACCCAAGCCGCCGCAGTCATGACCGAGACCGCGCCGCAGCCGATGGTGCCGATGCACGGCCTCACCGAGGCCCTGCATCTGGGTGAAGACGAGACCCCGTGGGTGTATGCCGGCGGACTCGGGATCAAGCTCCTCCACGTCGACCTCAACCAGGGTCTGTGGATCCTGCGGAACCGCTTCCCGGCGGGCTACCGAGTGCAGAAGCACTACCACACTGGTCCGGTGTACGCCCTGACGCTGGCGGGCTCCTGGGGCTACGAGGAGTACCCCGAGTACGTCAACCGTCCCGGCTCGTACCTCTACGAACCGGCCCACTCGGTCCACACCCTCGTCGTCCCCGAGGACAACGAGGTCGAGACCGACGTGTGGTTCGCGATCCACGGCGCCAACGTCAACATCGACGACGAGGGCCAGGTCACGAGTGTCACCGACGCCCAGTCGATCCTGCAGGCCTGGCAGGGCCTGTGCGCGATGAACGGTGTCGACGGCTCGAAGACGATCGTCGTCGGGTCGCCGGGCTGATCAGGACGCCGTTCAGACCGACACGTGCCGCCGGCTCTCCATCCCTGCGATGCGAGCCATGAGGTCGAGTTCGGAGGGCCAGACGAAGCGGAACGCCGGTCGGCGCAACCCGGCCATGGTGTCGACCACGTCGAGCACGCCGTGACCGTACCGAGTGGCGGTCACGGCGTGCTCGGAGTTCGTGCTACCAGCGGGAGATGAAGTCCCGGAAGAAGACGTACCGCAGGCAGTCCCGGAAGTTCCGGAAGTCCGATCCGTCGGCCTTCGTGTACCCCTTCCAGCCGCCAAAGAAGCAGGCGAAGATGTTCGGCGGCTCGTTGACGACGACGTCACGGATGCTGAGCACGACCGGGTCGTGGTCGCTCGAGGCGTAGGCGGTTGCCGTCTCCACGGTCTCGGTCGGGGCGTTGTCGTAGAGGTTGCCGTAGAACTCGGGCGAGTTCGCCTGCCACACGTCGGCGTCGGCGACGATGCGTACCGCCGACGACGAGGCCATCAGGTAGTCGAGGCGTCCGTAGCGACCGTCGAACTTGTAGGTCGACTTGTCGTTGCCCTTCACCTCGATGAGGTCGACGTAGCCGGCTGCTTCGAGCACGGCGATGGGTCCCTCTTCCTCGTAGGCGTTGAGGTCGCCCACGATGAAGACGTCGCTGTCGCCACTGGCGGTCGGGTCGGTGTCGAGCCACTGCAGGAGCTGGTCGGCTGCGTACTGACGGGTCAGGTCGCAGTTGCCGGTCAGGTCGGTGCCGACGTCCTCGCCGAGCTCGAAGTAGCCGGGGGCGGCCGTGTCGGTGCACGTCGAGCCCTTCGACTTGAAGTGGTTGACGACGACGGTGAACCGTTCGTCCGCGATCTCGAACGTCGCGGCGAGCGGCCACCGGTTGTTGGTCGTGTCCTCACCGGTGAGGCCGGCGTCGATGTCGAAGGTGGCGCCGTCGCCGATCAGGGTCGCCTTCGCCGGCTGGTAGATCATGCCGACGGCGATCTCGTCGGGGCCGATGTTCGTGCCGCCCGGGGAACGGACCCAGTCCCAGGTCCCCGCACCGGAGGCAGCGTTGAGTCGGTCGACGAGATCGACGATCGCCGGGATCTGGCTCTCGTAGTTGTTCTCGATCTCGATCAGACCGAGGACGGCAGCGTCGAGTTCGGTGATCGCCTCGACGATCTTGGCGGCCTGCAGGTCGAATTCGGCTTGGTTGGCCGCCCCGCGGCTGCCGAACGTCGTGAAGTAGTTCAAGACGTTGAAGGCGGCGATGTCGTTGCCGTCAGCAAGCGTCGGTGCCTCGGGGCGGGGGAAGATCGACGGAACGATCTCCGGGAACGCCCCGATCGGCTGGATCTTGTACTCCCCGAACGAGAACGCAAGGGGGCCGGTCGCCCCGGCCGGCAAGGTGTCGCCCGCTCGCAGCGGGGTCGCCGGATCCGGCGCCCACGGCAGGGCGCTGTTGCCGAACTCGCCTCGGTCGTCGAGCTTGAGGAAGTTCTCCGCGTTGGCGTCGGCCAGCGCCTGCGCCGCCGGATCGCTCGGCGCAAACGCCGAGGTCGGCTGGGTGAGGGGATCGCCGGCGGTCACGCCGAGCTCGCCGAAGCGGTACGGAGCGAAGAGGCTGGTCACGCTCAGGTCCTGCGTCGTGGTGACGACCATGCCCTCGAGCGCTTCGCGGCCCGTGTCGCCGAGCGGCAAGGTGATCCCCGTCGGGGTCACGAGGCCGGAACCATCGACCGCACAGTCGGCCGAGGCGTCAGCGCCGATCTGGGTCGAGGAGAAGAACTCCGACACCTCGCCGACGACCTCGACCGTCATGTCCTCGGCGAGACCGCTGCCGTCGCCGAACACGAAGACGCCCTCGGAGGTCGACGGGTCGGCGTCGGCATCGGCGTCCTCTTCCTGGACGAAGAAGCCGTTGAGCTCTGGCGCCACGAGCGTGACGACGCCGCGCACGGTGACGGTGCTGCCTTCGAGGGGCGACACGGCACCCGCGCCCTGGACACTGCTGATCAGGGTGAGGTCGTTCACGCCGCACTCGAAGTCGGGCGGCTCGACGTCACCGCCACCGGCGGTGGGGGAGTTGGGCGGCGAGGCGAGGTTGAAGTCGAGCAGCTCCCAGTCGGCGGCGGTGTCGGTGTCGACGCCGTCGGTGATGCGGCCGACGCCGGCGGGGAGGAAGGAACCGTCGGGGCCGATGACGGGGGCGTCGAAGAAGAAGCTGTCGGCGGCGCCGCCGTCGGTGACGGCGACGGTGTCGAGCACCACTTCGGAGCCGCTGACGGTGGAGCCGGTGATGGAGGCGGTCTCGACGAGGGCGACGGTGTAGCTGGAGTTCTCGATGGTGTTGTCGGCGATGCTCTGGTCGGCGGTGACGCCGTACTCGGCTTCGGTCAGGCCGTTGGCGAGCAGGAAGAAGCCGTTGCCGCCGAGCGCGCCGGTGAGGTCGATCTGGCGATCGATGGTGCCGTTGCTGGAACCCTCATCCGACTCGACGATGAGCACCGAGAGCCCGTCGAGGCTCGTGCCGGGGGTGCCGAAGAGCTCGATGAACTCCGAGTCCGTGCTCGTGGTCGAACCGAGCACCTCGTTGATCACGATCGCGGCTGCGGGTGCCGGGGGCTCGAAGGCGGTCGCGGCGGTGGGCGTGTTGACGGCCGGGTCGTTGCCGAAGTCGAGGATGAACCAGTCGGCGGCGGTGTCGGTGTCGACGCCGTC
>JBCBYI010000144.1:0-11029 GCA_039815945.1 Actinomycetota bacterium
GCAGGCGGTACCGGCGCCGGATGCGACGCTGTTGTTGATGTCGGAGATCGTGCTCGGCCCGGTCTGGGTCTGGTGGGCCTACGAGGAACGCCCGACCGACGCGACCCTCGTCGGCGGCGTGATCATCCTCGCTGCGGTCGTCTGGTTGACCGTCCGCGCCCGAACGCCTGCGATGCGCACCAGCCGCGGCTGAGTCAGTCGTCGTGGTACGCCTCGACGAGCAGGTCGAACAGGGCGTCGTCGACCTGGTCGGCCGTCGCCACGTTGGCGACGTGCCAGTGGCGCCCGGCGTGCTCGACGACCTTGCGGGTGATCGTCGGGTGAGTCACCCGTCGGCGTAGACCAAAACCGATCGCCACCCATTTGGTGCGGGTCCGGAGCTCGGCGAACTTGCGGGGGTTCTTCAAGAAGATGCCGACCGAGACGGCGTCGGCGTGGACCTGACCGACGGCGGAGAAGCGCCGCATGACCTCGTCGTAGATCGGCCGCTCGTGGTCGGGGCCGGAGTCGAAGTACTCCTCGAGCGAGAGCCCGGGCGCGCAGTCGTGGCCCTGGCCGACTCGGGCGAACATGCGGTCGCACTCCTTGCAGATCCAACCGTCCACGACGTCATGTTCGCACCCCATCGGCCCGTACGCTGCGGGCATGGCTGCGCTGATCGGCATCACGGGTGAGAAGAAGCCGGCGGCATCGCTGATCGACGTGCTCGACGTCATCCGATCACTCGACATCGACGTGTACTACGGCGACTACGCCCGAGCGGTGCAGCGGGCCGGCGGGCTTCCCGTGTGGATCCCGGGCGACGCGCCACCATCGATCCTCGACCGGCTCGACGGGCTGCTGCTCAGCGGTGGCGACGACATCGATCCAGCCGAGTTCGGTGAGGAGCCTCACCCGATGCTCGGTGCCCCCAACCCGCACCGCGATGCCCAGGAACGGGTGCTGTTCGGCCACGCCCTCGAGATCGACCTGCCGGTCTTGGGCATCTGTCGAGGTCCGCAGCTGATGAACGTGCATCTCGGCGGGTCGCTGCACCAGCACCTGCCCGACCACCAGGCCTTCGGCGGCCCGGTCGACGCGATCGTGCACCGAGTCGGGTTTGATGAGGGTTCTTGCCTCCACCAGGTCTACGGCGGCGAGGTCGAGGTCAACAGTCTGCACCATCAGGGCCTCGACCGACTCGGCGACGGCGTCGTTGCGGTCGGCCGAACCATCGGCGGTCCCGACGACGGGCTCGTCGAAGCGATCGAGATCGAGGGCAAGCCGGCGCTCGGCGTGCAGTGGCACCCGGAACTGCTCGGGGGCGTCGACCCGGCCCTGGTGTGGCTGGTCGAGGCAGCGCTCAGCTCGAGCAGCTGAGCTCTGACATCGTCAGCTCGAGCAGCTGAGCATCGAACAACCGGGGCGCACTCGGGCCCACTCGGGCCGCTTCTCGGCGAAGCGTTCTCGGCCGGGCTGCTCGGCATAGGGCGTGCGGAGCGTGTCGAGCAGTTCGCTGATGAGCGCCGGCTCGCCCTTGTCGGCCTCGTCGATGGCGAGCTGGGCGAGATAGTTGCGCAATACGAAGAGCGGATTCACCGCGTTCATGGCCTCGGCGCGCACCTCGTCGGCGCGGCCCTCCTCACGGAGACGGGCGACGTAGCGATCGAGCCAGGCGTCGGTCTGCGACCGGACATCGCCCGTGAGCGCCTCCGGGTCGTAGTAGGCGTCGAGGAGCGGTGCGAGCCGGCTGTCGAGGTCGATGCCGTCGGCGGTGGAGACGTCGGCCAGCCTCCGGAAGAAGAGGGTCATGTCGGTCTCGATCTTCGGGAGCAGTTCGAGGAGGTCGTGGATGAGCTCGCCATCGCGATCGCCGTCGAGCTCGGCGATGCCGAGCTTGGCCGCCATCATCCGAGGCCAATCGTCGTTGAAGACGTCGACGTAGACCTCGAGCGCCTCCTGGAGTGGCTCGACCTCACCGACCAGCGGGTAGATCGCGTTGGCCAGCTGGGTGCAGTTCCACTGCCCGATGTGGGGCTGGGCGCCGAAGCGGTAGCGCTTGTACTCGCGATCGGTGGTGTTGGGGGTCCAGCCCGGGTTGTAGTCCTCGAGCCAGCCGTACGGGCCGTAATCGATGGTGAGGCCGTGGATCGACATGTTGTCGGTGTTCATCACGCCGTGGACGAACCCGACCCGCTGCCAGTGCACGATCATGCGAGCGGTGCGTTCGGCGATCTCGCGGAACCAGGCGACATAGTCGGCGGCCTCGAAGCCCCCGGTTCGGCCGTCGGCGATCTCGGGAAAGTGCAGCGAGATCGTGTGGTCGGCCAGGGCCCGGAGCAGCTCGTTGTCGTCGCGCGACATCGGCAGCTCGAAGGTGCCGAAGCGGATGAACGACGGGGCGACCCGGCACACGACGGCGCCGGTCTCCCATTCGGGGTTGCCGTCGTAGAACATGTCGCGCATCACCTGATCGCCGGTGGTGGTGAGGCTCAGCGCCCGGGTGGTGGGGACGCCGAGGTGATGCATTGCTTCGCTGCACAGGAACTCGCGCACCGAGCTGCGCAGTACCGCCAGGCCGTCGGCGCGGCGGCTGTACGGGGTCGGCCCGGCGCCCTTGAGCTGGAGCATGTGGCGGGCACCGTCGTCGGTGACGATCTCGCCGAGCGCGATCGCTCGCCCGTCGCCGAGCTGCCCGGCCCAGTTGCCGAACTGGTGGCCGCCGTAGGCCATCGCGTAGGGCTCCATCGCGTCGAGGGTCGCGTTGCCGGAGAAGACCTGCACGAAGTCGTCCGTCTCGGCGACCTCGGGAGCGAGCCCGAGGTCGGCCAGCACCTCGGGGGAGTGGGCGAGGAGGCGGGGCGACGCGGTCGCCTTGGGCTGTACCCGGCTGTAGGCGGCGTGGTGCACCTGCCGGGGTTGATTGAGATCCATCGGATCACCGGGAAGATCGCCGGTGAACCGGTTGTCGAACGTCAGCTCGTCGAGGGAAACGGCCATGAGTCCAGAATACTCTCGCCCTCATGCGTACACCTCTCACGAGTGACGCCGCCCGTGCGGTCGGCCCCTACAGCCACGGCGTGGCGAGCGATCCGTTCGTCTTCCTCTCGGGGCAGACGCCGCTCGACCCGGTCTCGGGCGAGCTGGTCGGTGGGGGTGTCGGGGCTCAGACGCAGCAGTGCTTCCGCAACCTGTTTGCCGTGCTCGCCGACGACGGCCTCGACAGCGATGACGTCGTGAAGGTCAACGTCTACCTCACCGACATGGACGACTTCGCGGCCATGAACGAGGTCTACGAGCAGCAGTTCGCCCGGCCGTTCCCGGCCCGCACGACGGTGGGGGTGGCGGCCCTGCCGCTCGGTGCGTCGGTCGAGATCGAGCTCATGGCTCGCCGGCGCGACAGCTAGGCCGGTACCAGGGCGGCGAACCGGTTGAGGAAGGCGGCGATCTGGCCGCGGGTCGCGGTGCCGTCGGGGGAGAAGGTCGTGGCTGAGGTGCCGTTGGTGATGCCGGCCTCGACCGCCCAGGCGACGGCGTCGTCGGCGAAGGAGTCCTCGGCGACGTCGTCGAACGAGTGGGGTGCCATCGCTGCCGGGCGTCCCGCGGCCCGCCACAGGAAGGTGACGAACTGGGCCCGCGTGAGCTGGTCGTAGGGCGAGAACGTGGTGGGGGACGTGCCGGTGGTGATCTCGTTCTCGACCATCCAGGCGACCGGGTCGGCGAAGAACATCCCGGCCTCGACGTCGTCGAAGTCGGCCGTTGCCGTCGGCGCGATCCGACCGAAGAGCCGCCACAGGAACGTGGCGCCTTCGCCCCGCGTGACCGCGTCGTCGATGCAGAACCGGATCTCACCGCACCCGGTGGTCAGCTCGCTTTCGTAGAGCCACACGACGTCGTCGGCGAAACTCGAACCGAGCGTGTCGCAGAACGGATCGCCCTCGCTCGGGGTGAAGTCGGCACAGATGATGTTGATGGCGCCGGCCCACACGAACTCCCACGGCTCGGGGTTCGGCCCCTGGGATTCCACCCCGTCGGGATACGACGGCATCCACCCGTGGGCCTTGGCGTTGGCGAAGTTGTCGGCCGACAGCCATGCGTAGGCAGGCGTGTCGGCGAAGTCGAAGAGGACGGAGTTCCCCGAGCGGAGATCGATGGCGTAGCCGGTGTGGTGCTTGGAGTACCCGGGCGCGGCGACGGTCTCGAGCAGCGTGTCGAGGGCGGCATCGGAGGTGCCGGTGAGACGGCTGCGGAAGATCGAGGCCTGGTGGCCGGCGCTGCGGTAGGCCGAGGTGAGCGCGATCGAGTGACCGGCGTTGGCGGCGGCGGTGCGCAGCGAGGTCCAGGCCGCGGCGGCCTGGGGTTGCAGGGAGCGCCCGTCGACGAGGGTGAGGGGTACCGACGGCTCGGCCCGGCGGACGTAGCCCCGTCCCTCGGCCAACACCCGGATCCGGGCGTCGAGTTCGGCGTCGCCGGTGATCGACGGTGGTGGTCCGACCAGTGGCTGGAGCCCGGTGAGGTTGGCGTTGTCGAAGGCGGCGACGAGTTCGTCGGGGGAGAGGTCGGTGGCTTCGAGCGCGTCGATCACTGGGTCGGCGGCGGCCGGCGTCGCCGCGGTGGCCACGACGAGGCACGCGCCGATGAGAGTGCTGATCAGCCGCCGCAGGGAGTGCATCGGGGCTGCAGGTTACTCAGTGCCCGCCCTTGCGGCTTCGATCCTCGCAGTGGTGAGGCGGGGCGCGGCGAAGACGAACAGCACGGCGTACATCGCCGCGGCGACGAGCCACGGGATCCGGAGCGCCCAGTCGCGATCCGTCACCGTCTCGGCGACCACGACGATGGCGCCACCGATCAGCCCACCGATCGGGATCATGCCCCACGCGAAGAAGCGGTAGACGCTGTTGACCCGCCCGAGGAGGTGATCGGGGATGATCGTCTGGCGCAAGCTGACGGTGATGACGTTCCAGAGCACGGCGACGAACATCATGAACACGAACGACACCCACACGACCGGCCAGGCGGTCGTGAGACCGATCACGGCGCTGCCGACCAGGCTCCCGAGCAAGGTGAGCCACAACGAGGGACCCGGCCCGATCCGGTCGGTCACCCATGATGCGCCCCATCCGCCCACGATGCCGCCGACGGCGCCGCCGGTGGAGAGGATGGCGAATTCGGTGGCCGAGGTCTCCAGCACTTCCTGGGCGAAGAGCACGAAGGCCGCGAAGGTGATGTTCCCGATGGCGTTCATCAGCCCGAGGATGATGGCGAGGTTGCGCAGGAACTCGTGGTTCCACAGCCAGCGGAACCCGTCGCCGAGCTCGGTCCGCCACGGCTTGCGTTCCTCGACCTCGGGCACCGGGGTGCGGCGGGGGACGGTGATCAGCCAGATCAGCAGCGCGGATACGGCGAAGGTGACTGCGTCGACGAAGAACGGCAGCGAGAAGGTGACCGCGATGACGACGGCACCGAGCGGCGGTCCGACGAAGGTGTTGGCGACCTGTTCGCTGCTCCACAACCGGCCGTTGGCCTTCTCGAGGTCCTCGCGCTCGACAAGAGACGGCATGAAGGTCTGGGCGGCGTTGTCGTAGAGGACTTCGGCCATCCCGAACAGCAGGGTGGCGACGAGGAGCACCACGTAGAGGCCGGCCCGCGTGTCGATCACCAGGTCGGGATCGTTGAGCACGTCGACGTCGGGAAGGGTTCCCTCGGCGCCGAGCACGATCAGGGCGACGGCGACCGCGATCACGGTCCGAGCGGCGTTCGACCACACCATCAGGGTGCGGCGGTCGTAGCGATCGGTGATGACACCCGCGGGCAGGCTGAACAGCAGCCAGGGGAGGCGCTGCACCACGCCGACGAGCGCGATGAGGAAGGGGTCGCGGGTGAGGGCGGTGGCGAGCCACGGGTAGGCGATGATCCCGATGCCGTCGCCGAGGTTCGAGATCGTCGAGGCGGCGAACAGCCGGCGATAGTTCGGCCCGAGCGGACGCTTGGCGTTGGTCTCGCCTGTGGGCTGTTCGTCGGTCTCGGACATTCGAGCGACGCTACCGCTCAGCCGTCGGACCATCGGTCAGTTTCCCCGCGTGTACCCGAAGGCGGCGCCGCCGACGCGTCGTCGCTCGACATCACCCGGGTGGGGAACACGAAGCCGTCGCTCCAGAAGGCGTCGTGCTGCCCGGCGGTGAGTGATCCGGTCACAGGCGTGACGGCAACTGAACGCCCGTCCAGCGGTCGATGGCGCCCGCGCGGACATTCCGGGACATCCCTGAAACGCTTTCGGGCCATGAACGGGGAACCGACCATGCCGCCTCCTCCGCCGCGCACCGCCGCCCCGAGCGACTGGCGGGGGCCCGACTGGCGGGAGGGCCCGCGGGCATCGACCCGGGCGTTGCAGGCGGTGGTGCTGGGTGGCGCGGCCGCTGGAGCGCTGTGGGGCAACGGTGTCGGTTCGGCCGGCACCGCGCTCTGGTTCGTCGTGATCGCTGCGGCGGTCGCCTTCGCTCCCACCCGGCGCGATCCGCTCCGCTTCGTCGCGCTGGGCGCGAGCGTGGTGTTCGCCGGCTATCTCGCACTCCGAGCGTCGCCGTGGCTGATCCCGCTCAACCTGCTCGCCGTCTTCGGTCTGGTCGCAATCGCGGCGGTCGTACCGGCCGACCGACGCATCCTGCGGCGCCCGGCCTACGTGATCGCACGCTTCCTGGGGCTGTTCCGGCTGCTGGCCGCCTTGCTGTACGTGGCTCGGCCGATCGTGGGGATGCTCGAGCGTCAGGATCAGCGCCGGCTGCGCAGCGTCATGGTCGGCCTCGCAATCGCCGTGCCGCTGGTCGCCGTGCTCGGCGCACTCCTCGCGGCCGGCGATGCGGTGTTCTCGGCGGCGATCGGCCGAATCGGCGTGGCTGAGGGTGTCGTCACCACCGGCGTGTACGTCGCCTGCGGAGCCGTCGTCACCACGACGCTGATGCTCGCCACGAGTCGGAGTTGGGGCGAGACGCCCGAGCCGGTGCGCGTGCTCGGTCCTGTCGAGGTGTCGATCGTGGCCGCTGCGCTGGCGTTGCTGTACGCCGGCTTCGCCGTGACCCAGGCCGTCGCGACCTTCGACGGCGCCGATGCCGTGCTCGAGACCGCAGGCCTGACCCGGGCCGAGTACGCCCGAGCGGGCTTCTTCCAGCTGCTCTGGGCGGCCGGTCTCACGCTCGCCGCGCTGCTCGTGCTCGATCGGCTGCGGCGACGAGAGGGCGGCACGGTGTTCGCGTTCTCCGCAGTGGCCACCTCGCTGCTCACGCTGCTGGTCGTCGCGGTCAGCGTCTCCCGCCTGCTTGCCTATGTCGACGACTTCGGCTGGACGATGCTGCGGCTCTACACGGTGCTGTTCGCCGCCTGGATCGGTGTGTTGTTCGCCGGACTGGCGCTGCGGTTCACCGGCATCGCGGCGCTGCAGCGGCACTACCCGACGCTGGTCGCGGTCACCGCCCTCGTGTGGCTGCTCGGCGTCAACGTCCTCAACCCGGAGGCGTTCGTCGCCCGGGAGAACCTCGCCGACCCCGCCTTCGCGGACGCCGACTACGTGGTCGACCTCTCATCCGACGCCACGGCGACGATTCTCGACGGACTCGAGGTGTTCGACCCGGTCACCCAGGCGTGGTTGGTGTCCGAACTCTGCGAGATCGACGGCGAACCGTTGCTGGGCAATCTCGGCGCCCACCGTGCCCACGACGCCCTCGCCGGTCGCTGCTGAGCCTCAGTCGCCCGGCCCGGCGGTGATCTGCTGAAGCATGTCGAATTCGAGTTCGGGGACCCGTCGACCGCTGGCGGCGAGCATGATCGCGTCGGTGAGGCCGCCCGTGAAGGCGGCGGCTTGACCGGCGAGCCCGATCGCCCACCAGGCACAGCGGGCGACCGTCCACCAGTGGAAGGCATCGCTGCGCCACGTTCCTCCCGCGACCTCGTAGCCGTCGCGAAGCGCATCGAGCGACCCGAAGCCGCCGCACGGGCGGTCGTCGTTGCCGAAGCGCCAGGTGCGCAGGCACATCCAGGCGAGGTCCTGCATCGGGTCGGTGACCTGGGCGAGCTCCCAGTCGAGTACGGCGGCGAGACCGTCGTCGTCGACGATCATGTTGCCGTTGCGGAAGTCGGCGTGGACGAGCGTGATCGGCGCGTCGGATACCGGGTTCGCCCGCAACCAGGCCAGCCCGGCCCGAACGGCCGGGCGCACGTGGTCGAGGGCGTCGAGCTTGGCCTCGAGGTCGTCGACGTAGGCGGCGTGGGAGAGGCGGGGGAGCGATGCCGGCGCCTGGGGCTCGCCGATCGTATGGAGCCGGGCGAACGCCTCGCCGCACTGGCGGGCGAGGGAGTCACCTGCGGCGTCGTCGGCCAGGCCCCGCAGGATGTGCCGGGGCACGGTGCGGCCCTCGATCCGACTCACGACGAGCGCCGGTGCGCCGACGCCGGGCAGGTCGTCGCAGACAGCGAAGACGTCGGGCACCGGCACACCGGCGTCGGCCGCCAGGCGGAGCATCTCGGCCTCGGCCGAGGCCGGTACCGAGCCGAGCACGCTGGCGCTGACCTGGGCGACGGCTTGGGTGACGTCGGCGCCGTCGACGATGTCGATGAAGAATGTGCCGCGCTGGGCGCCCACCGACGCCATGCCGGTGATGTGGACCTCGGCCCCGACGAGTTCGCCGAGGCTGGCGGCGAGCTGGTCAGACGAGGCCATCGGTGTACCCGGGCTTGGCGACCTCGGCCCGTCGGGCGGCGTCGGCCAGCAGGATCGGGATCGCGTCGCCGAGGAGCTCACCACCGGCGAGGCGCTGGTCGAGCTCGGCGGCGAGGTCGTCGAGCGAGCCGTCGGCACCGAGGAGGCCGGCCAACGCCGCCGTCGTCTCAGTGGGGTCGTCGGCGAGATCTCGGGCCACGACCCGGCAGAGGTTCGCCACGATGCGAGCCTGGTGCTGGGCCCCACCCGACAGCTCGGGCATGACCGTGTCGGTCAGTGTCGCGGCCATCGCCTCCAGCAGCGTGCGGGCATCGGGCTGGTCGATCATTCGCCTTCGATCCCGTCGAAGTTCGGTTCACGCTTCTCGGCGAACGCGCTCATCGCCTCGATGTTGGCCGGCGTGCCCATCAGCTTGGCGAACGCGGCGTTCTCACGCTCGTGCGCGGCGAGCATCGCTTCGCGCATCGGCTCGACGATGGTCGCCTTGGTCTCGATCAGCGAGCTGATCGGCTTGGTGGCGAGGGTGCGAGCGGCGTCCATCGCACGGTCCATGAGATCGTCCGGTTCGCAGAGCTCGAACACCAGCCCCATGTCCTTTGCCTGTTCGGCGCTGATCCACTCGCTGCTCATCAGCAGCCAGCTCGCGTTCTGACGACCGAGCAGACAGGGGAACGTCACGCTGCTCGACAGCTCCGGCGCCACGCCGAGCGAGGTGAACGGGCACGTGAAGCGAGCGGTGGTCGAGGCGAAGACCAGATCGGACAGGCCGAGGATCGTCGTGCCGAAGCCGAGGCCGAGTCCGTTGACCGCGAGGATCAGCGGCTTCGGGAAGTCGATCAGTGTGCGGCACAGGCCGGCGAAGCCGTGCTGTTGTTCAGGACCGTTGCCGGTGGCGAGCTGGGCCATCTCGATGAGGTCCTGGCCGGCGGAGAACGAATCCTCGCTGCCGGTCAGCACGACGACGGCGACGCCGGGATCGTCGGCCGCGGCGAGGAAGGCCTCGGTCGTGCCGTCCCACATGGCCGTGTTCATGGCGTTCTTGGCCTCGGGCCGCCGGAACGTGATCGTGCGGACACGCCCCTCGTCGGTGATCTCGATCATCAGAATCGACCTCCGTCGACGAGGAACTGCTGCGCCGTGCACGCCGCGCCGTCGTCGGCGGCGAGGAAGAGGATCATCTGGACGAACTCCTTGGCGTAGATGCGCCGCTTGATCGCCTGATCTCGAATCGTGCCTTCCTCGCCTTCGGGCGACCACCACTTCTCGAGCTGACGCTCGGTGGCGACCCAACCCGGCAGCACGGTGTTGACCCGCACCCCGTGCGGCCCGAACGTTCGGGCCATCGTGCGGGTGATGCCCTCGACGCCGGACTTGCCCACCGCGTAGCCCGGGAAGAAGTCCTCCTGCATCATGTAGCTCGACGAGCCGACGTTGACGATCGAGCCGTGCTCGGCGGCGATCATCGCCGGCGCCACCGCCTGGATCGCGAAGAACTGGTGGCGGAGATTCACGTTGAGGCGGTCGTCCCAGTACTCGGGGGTCATCTCGTCCCAGGTGTGGCGGTCGTCGTTGGCGGCGTTGTTGACGAGCACGGTGAAGTCGCCGATCTCGGCGGCGAGCTCGGCGATCGCCGCCTGCATCGCCTCGATGTCGCGGAGGTCGACGATGCGGTACACGGGCGTGTGGCGAGCGTGGGAACAGCGGGCGACGACCTCGGCGGCCTTGGCCTCCTCGATGTCGAGGAAGGCGACTGTGGCCCCCTGCATCGCGAGCTCCTCGACGGCAGCCGCCCCGATGCCGTCGGCGCCGCCGGTGACCAGGCAGGTGCGATCGACGAGCGACGGGTAGCGGGCGTACTCGGCGTCGGGCGCAGCCGTGGGATCGATCATCGGTTCTTCTCCGGTCGTGGTGACGGCGACGATCTTGGCCTGTCGTCGACGCCAATTCCACGCCGGTGCGTCACCGGCGCTGCGTAGGGTGGGCGCCATGGCTGCAGCGATCGAGGCGAGAGGGCTCACCAAACGGTTCGGCGAGGTCACCGCCCTCGCCGGTCTCGACCTCGACGTGCAGGAGGGTCAGGTGCTCGGCGTGCTCGGGCCCAACGGCGCCGGCAAGACCACGGCCGTGTCGATCCTCACCACCCTCACCACCCCCGACGAGGGCGAGGCCACCGTCGCCGGCGCCGACGTGATCCGCGAGCCGGCCGAGGTGCGGCGCCGTATCGGCCTGTCGGGCCAGTACGCCGCCGTCGACGAGATCCTCACCGGGCGCGAGAACCTCGACATGATCGGTCGGCTCTACCGGCTCGGTGCCAAGCAGGCCGGCCGGCGGGCCGACGAG
>JBCBYI010000145.1:0-10985 GCA_039815945.1 Actinomycetota bacterium
CACCGTCATCGGCACCCTCGGCCACGAGAACCTCGACCGGGTCGTGGAGCGCGACGCGCGCGGTGAACTCGCCGCCGGCCGATCCGGCCTCCGCCACTACGGCGAGCACGGCGAGGCCCGCGAAGACGTCGTCGCCGTGTTCATCGAGTCGTTCGCCCCGCCGCCCCAGATGCTCATCTTCGGCGCCGTCGACTTCACCGCCGCGCTCGCCAAGGTCGCCAAGGTGCTCGGCTACCGGGTCACCGTCTGCGACGCCCGCGAGGTGTTCGCCACCAAGCAGCGGTTCCCGATGGCCGACGACCTCATCGTCGACTGGCCCGACCGGCTGCTCGCCGACGTCGGCGGTGACCTCGGCCCTCGCGATGCGGTGTGCATCCTGACCCACGACGCCAAGTTCGATGTTCCCGCCGTCACCGCCTCGCTCGACACCGATGTCGGCTACATCGGGGTGATGGGCAGCCGCCGGACCCACGACGATCGCACGGCCCGTCTCGTCGACGCCGGCGTCGAAGCCGCCGGCCTCGACCGGTTGCGTTCACCGATCGGCCTCGACCTCGGCGCCCGCACGCCCGAGGAGACCGCCGTCTCGATCGTGGCCGAGATCATCGCCGAGCGGACGGGCCGCACCGTCGCCGCCCTCTCGAGCACCGAGGGCCCGATCCACGACTGATCAGCCCGGTTGTGGTGGTGGCGAGGTCGGCCGGGTGGTCGAGGCTCGCACGTGGAAGCTCTGGCGCCAGTCGAGGTGGGTGTCGTCGTCGATCGACAGCTGCCACGTGTACGAGCGCCCCGGCGTGACCGGCAGCGACGGGAACGTGATCGCCAGCGGAACCGACAGCGGGGTGCCGGCCCGCAGCCCCGCGGGGCGGCCCGCCTCGAAGCGCCCGTGGACGACGAGTGGCTGTTCGTTGATCAGGACCGGATGGCCGTCCTCGTCGAGGAGGTCGAGGCGCCACTCGTGCGGCGTGTTGGCCCGATCCCACGGGACCTCGATGCGGATGGCCACGCCCATCGGTTGGGGCCGAGGGCCGATCACCGAGACGCCCCCGCCGAGCACGTAGAGCTTGCGGTCGGCGACCTGGGCCGAGTCGGCCAAGAGCATGGTGACCCGAAGGGTCGGAGGCGAGGCCGGCGCAGGAACAGTCGGGTCCATGACCGTGACCCTAGGCTGTGGCGGTGACCGACACCGACCGCATCCGCCAGCGCTCCATCGCCGCGGTGATCCTCGCCGCCGGGGCCGGATCCCGCTACGCCGGCGACACCCACAAGCTGTTCGCCGAGGTCGACGGGCGGCCCGTGATCGCCCACGTGATCGACGCCGCCCGGGCCTCCGAGGTCGACGAGGTGATCGTCGTCAGTGGCGCGGTCGACCTCGATCCGTTCGTGCCCGACGACGTCACCTTGATCCACAACGAGCAGTGGGCCGACGGCCAGGCCACGTCGCTACGGGCCGCCGTCGGGTACGCAGAGGCTCGGCGCCACGACGTGTTGGTCATCGGTCTGGGTGACAGCCCGGGGGTCACCACCGAGATCTGGAACAAGGTCGCCGAGGTCGACGCCGACATGGCGTCGGCTCGCTACGACGGCGAGCTTCGCCCTCCGGTGCGGCTCACCGCGTCGATGTGGCCCTCGCTGCCGGTGAGCGGCGACGACGGCGCCCGCGCCCTCATGCGTCAGCGCCCCGATCTGGTCCGACCGGTGCCGGTCGAGGGCGACCCGCGCGACATCGACACCCTCGAGGATCTGCGCCGGTGGAGCTGAGCGACTCGTTCACGATCGATCGGCCGATCGACGACGCCTGGGCGCTGCTCTGCGAACCGGAGCGGGTCGCCCGGTGTGTACCGGGCGCCCATCTCACCGAGGTCGTCGGTGACGATCACCGCGGCGTGGTCAACGTCCGTCTGGGTGTGCTCGCGGCCCGCTTCACCGGCCACGCCACCTTCGAACACGATCTGGACCGGCACCGGATCATCGTCAAGGCGAAGGGCGACGGCAACCAGGGGCAGGCCGACGCCCACATCACGGCCCGGCTCGAGGCGCTCTCCGACGACCAGACCCAGGTCAACGTCGACTCCGACCTGCAGCTCGAAGGACGGCTCGCACAACTCGGCCGGGGGATCATCATCGAGGTGAGCTCGGCATTGACCGCTCAGTTCGCCGACAACCTCGCTGCGTCGGCCACGGCGGAGCACGTGCTGGGTACGAGCGCCTTCGACCAGCCTCGCGGCATCACCATGCCCGAGCCGGAGGCGCTCGATCTGCTCGACACCGCCCGTCGACCCATCATGAAGCGGCTCGTGCCGCTCGCCGGCCTGATCGCGGCGATCGCCTGGTTGGTTCGAGGCCGCCGGAGCCGCCCGTGAGCGACCTCTCCGACGCCGATCGGCAGCGGGTCGCCGAGTTGCTCGGCCGGACGCCCGGTGGGGCCTACGAGATCGTGGTGCGAGACGCCACCGGCGATCCCGTCGTGCTGCGCAACGCACCGCTGCTCGACTCCGGGCGACCCATGCCCACCCGATACTGGCTGGTCGGCGACCACGCCCGTCGCATCGTCGGTCGCATCGAGAGTGACGGTGGCGTGCGGCGCTCCGAGGCCGAGATCCCGGCCGAAGAGATCGAGGCCGCCCACGAGCGCTACCGCCACGAGCGCGACGCCGCGATGCCGCCCGACCACGACGGGCCCCGACCGTCGGCTGGCGTGGGTGGCACCCGCCGGGGCGTCAAGTGTCTCCACGCTCACTACGCCTGGTATCTCGCAGGGGGCGACGATCCGGTAGGCCGGTGGGTCGCCGAACGGTTCGCCACCTACGAGGACCGTCACGATCTCCCCGAGGACCATGACCATGACTGATGCTCCCGTCGCCGCGATCGACATGGGCACGAACTCCACCCGCCTGCTCGTGCACGACGGCGAGCGAACCATCGAGCGATTGATGACCATCACCCGGCTCGGGCAAGACGTCGATCGCACCGGGCGGCTCGCCGACGAGGCGATCGAGCGGGTGCTCACCTGCCTGCGGGCCTACACGTCCGTGATGGAGCAGTACGGCGTCACCCGGGTCCGGGCCGTCGCCACCTCGGCCGCCCGTGATGCCGCGAATCGCGACGAGTTCTTCGCCGCAGTGCACGAGGTCATCGGGGTCGAGCCCGAGCTGCTGTCGGGGTTCGACGAGGGCCGGCTGTCGTTCCGCGGTGCGACCGCGGATCTCGATCCCGACGACGGTCCGTTCCTCGTGTTCGACATCGGTGGCGGCTCCACCGAGTTCGCGTTCGGTATCGACGAGGCCGAGGCGGCGATGTCGCTCGACATCGGTTGTGTCCGCCTCACCGAGAAGTACGTCGAGCACGATCCGCCTCGTCCCGAAGAACTCGTCGCCTGTTTGTCGATCACCGAGGCCCACCTCGACGACGTCGCTCGAGAGATTCCCCAGATCGCCCACGCCAAGACCTTCGTCGGGCTCGCCGGCACGGTCTCGACCGCCGCCGCCGTCGAGATCGGGCTCGACGAGTACGACCGGGATCAGATCCACCACTTCGTGCTCACGAAGGACGCGGCCGAGGACGTCTATCGCACACTGGTGATGGAGGCGCGTGAGGATCGCATCCACAACCCGGGCCTCGAGGAGGCTCGGGCCGATGTCATCGTCGGCGGCATGTGCATCCTCGTGCGGATCATGCGGTACTTCGACATCGAGGAACTCGTCGTCTCCGAGGCCGACATCCTCGACGGGCTCGTCTTCTCGCTGCTCGACTGAGGGTCAGTCCCGAGGAGCGGGCGGGTCGCTGGCGGGACCGGCGAACAGTTGGGCCTTGGCCAACCAGTCGATCGCGATGTCGCCCTCGACCACGAGATCGGTGTCGGCGACGTTGCGGCGCTGTGCGGTGACGAGACAGAAGTCGAGCGCGGTGCCGGTCACCGCCGCGTCGGCGTCGTCGCGGCCCCACACCCACTCGGCGCCCGACGGGGCGGTCAGGGTCACCTGCACCTCGCCCTCGGGCACGTCGAGGCCCCGGTTGACGTAGGTCCAGCCTCGCGTGATGTAGCCCAGCTGGGCGATGTGACGGAGCCGGTCGGTCGGCTCTCGTCGGGCGCCGACCGTGTCGCAGATGTCCTGCCCGTGGGCCCACGCCTCCATCAGGCGAGCGGTGAGGAACGACTTGGCCCCCATCGACGGTCCGTACCACTCGATGCGGGCGTCCTCCGCGCAGGTGGCTGCGGCCGCGGCGAGGTCAGCTCGCTGGGCCCGCCAGTACTGCAGGAGTTCGGCGGCCGACATCGCCCGGGCGTCGCCCAGGGTGGCGTCGTCGGCCGAGGTGGCCGGGTCGAAGGCGGCGGCGACGAACGACTCCCGGTGGGCGAGGAAGCCGTCGGGATCGTTGATCGCCAGCGCGGCCGTCATGTCGAAGAACGCAAGGTGGCCGATCTGCTCGCGGATCGCCCAACGCGGTGAGGGAGTCGCGAGTTCCCACGCGTCGGCGTCGAGCGGGGCGACGACGGCGTCGAGCGCATCCTGCTCGGCGACCAGGTCGGCGGTGACGGTGGCGACGGTCGGCTTGTCCATGGGAAAAGTGTGACACTGGCGCATGGCCGATTTCCAGGACCGAAACGAGTGGGACCTCCCGGCGTGGCCGGAGATGTACGACATCCTCAAGCAACTCCAGGGGACGATCATCTTGTCGCCGCCCGGCCCCGAACTGAACATGATGGTGTTCACCATGGCGAGCCTCACGGCGGGGTGTCGCCACTGCCAGGCCCACGGGGCCTACGGCCTCGACAAGATGGGCGTGCCGATGGAGAAGATCCGGTCGATCTGGTCGTTCGAGACCAGTGATGCGTTCGACGACCGGGAGCGTGCGGCCCTGCGCTTCGCGATGGCGTCGGCCGCGTCACCCAACGCGGTGACGCCCGCCCACCACGATGATCTGCGGGCGAACTTCAGCGACGCGGAGGTGCGGGCGTTGATCGGCACCTCGGCGGCGGCCGCGTTCATGAATCGCTACAACGACTCGCTGGCGACCGTCACCGACCAAGTGTCGGTCGACTGGGCCCAGGAACACCTGGGCGATCTCGGCTGGGATGTCGGTAAGCACCTGGGCGCGCTGAGCGAGCAGCGCGACGGGTCGCCGTTCGGCTGACCCCTCAGGCCACCGAGGCGCGGGCGGCGGCGATGTGGGCGTCCATCTCGTCGAGGGTGTTCTGGCGGAACGCCCGGATGGTGCCGGCGTAGGCCTTGGGGTCGAGGGTCGCCGCGAGCTCGGTTGCGGTGGCGACGGCACGGTCGAGGAGCTCGTCGGTCGGCACGACCTCGTCGAGGAATCCGACGTCGACGGCGTCGGCCGGCGACGTGATGCGAGCGTTCACGATCGAGCGCTGCATGTGTCGCTTCGAGAGGCGAGCTCCGGCGATGGTGAGGGCCCAGTCGGGCAGCACCATCTTGATCGCGACCTCGTTGAGTCCGACCTTCGCCGCCACGTCGGCGCCGATTCGGACGTCGCACCCGAGGAGCATCAAGGCGCCGGCGGCGAGGGCGTGGCCGGTGCTGGCGGCGACGACGGGCACCGAGGAGCCGTAGAGGGTGCGGACGAGTTCGCCGCCGTTCGCGACGAGGCTCACGATGGCGGAGAAGTCGTCGGCCATCATCACGCCGAGGTCGAACCCGGCGGAGAACGTGCCGTCGCGGCCGTGGAGCACCACCGCACCGATCTCGTCGTCGGCTTCGGCCTCGCGGATCGCCGCGAGGATCGCCTCGATCATGTCGAACGACAAGGCGTTGGCCTTGCCGTCGTCGAGGTGGACGACCAGGACCTGGTCGCGGCGATCGGTCGTGATGGCGCTCATGGCGCGCAGGCTAGATCACACCGGTCGGCGGCGGTGGTCGACGCGCCCCTCGATTCCGTGCGCCGTCGGAACTAACGTCGAAGCCTCTGCGGAGGTCGGCGGCATGACGGAAACGGAAAAGCGAGCGAAGCAGGTGGGGGCCTTGCTCGAGGCTCTCGCGGAGAAGTTCCAAGCCGACGCTTCCGCGGCGAAGCCGTCCGATCCGCCCGCCCCTGCGGAGGACCCTGCTGCGCTCGACTCCGCCTGGCAGAAGGCCGCCGATCGGATCGAAGACTCGGCGACCTGGATCGTTCGCGCGTTCGTTGCCATCGTGGTGGCCGCAATCGGAACGGGTCCATTCCTCGTGTTCGACGAGGTCGACAGCGGTGCTGAGCTCACCTGGACACTGTGGGGGCTTGCGGCAGCCATCGGCGGGGCGTTCGTCATCATTCACATCGCGAGCGAGATCAGCCTGCCGACCACGGGCTCGCTCGGTCTGCTGTTGGAGGAAGAGAAGAGCGACGAGTCGATGAAGACGTTGCGCGAGAACCTGGATCGCAACCAGCTCCAGATCTGGGAAGCGGCGCAACGTCCTGCCGACGAAGGGCGATGGCGTCAGCCTGCGAACATCGCCGAACACATCGGTGGGCTCGTGTTCCTCGAGCGCGACGTCTGGCGTGTTCAACAGCGGCTGATCGACGAACGACTGTCGGAGAAGCCGGACGACACGCGCCTCACCCAGCTGGAGAAGGTCCTCGCGCTCACCGAGGAGCGCTACAAGGACGCCGCCCGCGGCGCTGGTCAGATGACGAGCCGCGCGGCGTACGAGCAGCGTCGAGCGCGGTTCTCCCGCCAGCGTCCGCCCCTCTTCGGCGCTGCGGCCGTGGTCGCGGTCGGACTCCTGGTGTTCTTGGGGTTCGCACGCGTCGACATGACCGACGCCGGGCCGTTGGGCGTCGCCATGGCTGAGATCGATCAGGTCGATGCGCTGTTCGATCCCGTTCCCGAAGGCTGCGAGCCCGGCACCATCGCCGTCGAATTGATCGGTGGCATCGGGACGGCCGAGGACCCGTGGACGGTCAGGCCGACAGCCGGTGCGTTCTGCGACGCAGATGAGTTCAGCTTCGATGTCGAAGCGGGGACGCTCGTCGTTGCCTACGGCGGGTCGGCGCCGACCGCAACGACAGACACCAGTGACTGGCTCGACGAGCTCGGAACCGAAGCCGGACTCCTCGAGGCCGTCATCCCCGCGTGGGGCACGCTCGCTGCGACGATCTGTCTCTTGTGGCTGTCGACCGCCGGCCCTCGGCACATGCGCGCCGCCACGGTGGGTTGGGCCCTTGCGTTGTTCACGGTGGGTCTCGTCGCATCGCTCGCGATGCCGACGATCGACGACCCCGGCGCCGGCGCAGTCGTCATCTGGGTCTCAGCCGGCTGCCTTGCACTACTCCGCGCTCGGACGAGCTGGGACGAGGCGGACCGCCGGCATGAAGACCCCCAGTCCGGCTGGGCCCATCACTCGCGGCCGTTTCAGCTCCCCCCGATGCAGGAGCCGCTCGCATCGTCCGGTCAGCAACCACGACGAGCGGCCGGCATCAGGCCTGCCCGAGTACGGGGCCTGCGGTCAGGGCGTCGGCGCTAGATCACACTGATCGGTCGGCTGCAGTCGATGCGCTCGTCGGCGCCTCGCCCGTCTTCGGGGCGCCGAGCTTGCCCCGGACGTGGTCGTCGACGCGGACCGGTTCGTAGCGGGGCGCGTCGCCGATGAAGGCCGGCAGGGGAGCGACGACGACATCGGGGTCCGGGTAGTGGAACCACGCCACCGACCGCCGCCGTTCGGCCGCGCCGAGCGCCATCGGCACGACCCGGTGCAGTGTCGACGGCCAGGTGTCGTTGGTCCACATGGCGAGCAGATCGCCGACGTTCATGAGCAGGTTGCCCGGCCGAGGGATCACGTCGGCCCATGATCCGTCGGCGCTCACGATCTGCAGCCCGGGTACGGGATCGGCCAACAGCAGGGTGTAGGTCGTGTAGTCGGAGTGGGCGCCCATCCGGAGTTGGCCGTCGACGACGCGCTCGGCACCGTCGCGATCGGGGCGATAGTCGATGCACGCGAGCATGTCGGGGCCGGCGGTCGAGCGGTCGGCGAGATCGTCGAGCCCGAGGACCTCGCCGAGCATCGTGTCGAGCCGACGTCCGAGTCGACCGAGCTCGGCCAATGCGGCTTGGGCGGCCGGCCGGTAGGTGGGGACGGCATCGGGCCATGGGGTCGGCTGGACGAGATCACTCCATCCGTCGGCCGGGGCGTCGGTGCCGGCGTTGAAGCTCTCGAAGAGGTCGGGTGGCGTCGCTTCGCCCAGTGAGTAGGCGAGGGCCTCGCTACCGCGCGCACGAAAGCCACGGTTCGCAAGCGGCTCGGGATGGACGGAGCGTCGCTTCTCGGCCGATGGCAGGTCGAAGAAGGCATCGGCCGCAGTGCGCAGATCAGCCATGACGTCGGCATCGAGTCCGTGGTTGGTCAACTCGACGAAGCCCAGCGTTGCCAGCCCGGCCGCGAGGTCGGGCGCGGCAGTGGGGGACGAGACATCGACGAGCGGGATCACGCTGCGATCGTAGGTTCTCAGCGGGATAATTCGCACCATCTGGAATTACCCACTACGTTCGCCCCATGAATCGAACGTTGCTGGCACCGGCCATGCGGTCGGCGCTCGACACGGGGAGCGATCTCTACCTCCAGAACCGGGAGGACATGAGCGAGCTGCTCCAGGTCCACGACGAACTCCTCGAGATGGCGGCGACGGCCGGCGGTGAGAAGGCGATCAACCGCCATCGCAGCCGGGGCAAGCTCCAGATCCGCGAACGCATCGCCGCAGCGCTCGATCCCGACACGCCGTTCCTCGAGATCACCCCGCTGGCGGGCTACGGCAGCGCCTATCACCTCGGTGGCGGCATGGTCGCGGGCATCGGCATCATCGCCGGGGTCGAGTGCGTGATCATGGGCAACGATCCGACCGTCGCCGCCGGTGCGCTCACGCCGTACGCCTCCAAGAAGTGGATGCGGGCCCTCGAGATCGCCCGCGACAACAAGATCCCCTACATCAGCTTCGTCGAATCGGCCGGTGGCGATCTCCGCCCCGGCGGCGGAGGCGAGAAGCCCGATGAGGGTGACAATCCCCACGGCGCCGTCGGCTCGGCCGTCGTGCCCGCCCACTTCGCCGAGACCGGTCGCTTCTTCTACGAGATGATCGAGCTGTCGAAGATGAAGATCCCGACGGTGTGCGTCACCTTCGGCTCCTCGACTGCCGGCGGGGCGTACCAGCCGGGCCTGAGTGACTACAACATCTTCATCAAGGAGCAGACCTACGCCTTCCTCGCCGGGCCACCGCTCGTGAAGATGGCGACCGGCGAGATCGCCGACTCCGAAACGATCGGCGGTGCGCAGAAGCACGCCGAGGTCTCGGGCCTGGCCGAGTACCTCGCCGAGGACGAGATGGACGCCATCCGCATGTGTCGCGAGGTCGTCTCGCACCTCAACTGGCGCAAGCCCGACGCGGCGCCGACCATGCAGTCCGATCCGCCGTCGCTCGACCCCGACGAGCTGCTCGGCCTCGTGGGCACCGACCTCGGCAAGCCGCTCGAGATCCGCGAGGTCATCGGCCGGGTCGTCGACGGGTCTCGGTTCGAGGAGTTCAAGCCCCGCTACGGCACCTCGATGGTGTGTGGCTGGGCGTCGATCCACGGCTACCCGGTGGGGGTACTGGGCAACAACGGGGTGATCTATCCCGACTCCGCCCAGAAGGCGGCCCACTTCATCCAGCTCTGCAACCACGTCGACGTGCCGTTGGTGTTCTTCCAGAACATCACCGGCTTCATGGTCGGCAAGGACTTCGAGGCCGACGGCATCATCAAGAAGGGGTCGCAGATGATCAATGCGGTCTCCAACTCGACGGTGCCGCACCTCACCGTCATCGTCGGTTCGTCGTACGGCGCCGGTACCTACGGCATGTCGGGGCGGGCCTTCGGCAACCGCTTCACGTTCCTGTGGCCCACCGCCAAGATCGCGGTGATGGGTCCGAAGCAGATCGCCGGCGTGATGGCCCAGGTTCGTCGAGGTCAGGCCGAACGCCAGGGCATCGAGTTCGACGAGGACGCCGACGCGGAGATCGTCGCCGCCCACGAGGCCGCCCACGACAAGGGGTCGCTGGCGCTGCGGGCGACCGGTGCCATCAGCGACGACGGCATCATCGATCCGAGAGACACGAGAGATGTGCTCGGCATGTGCCTGAGCGTCGTGCGCAATCGTCCCGTCGAGGGCGCCGAGGGCTACGGGGTGTTCCGACTGTGAGTGCGCCGATCACGCCAACCCCGATTCAGAGCGTCTTGGTCGCCAACCGCGGCGAGATCGCCCGCCGGGTCTTCCGCACCGCTCGCTCGATGGGCATGCGCTGCATCGCGGTGTTCGTCGACGCCGATGCCGACGCGCCGTTCGTGCAACAGGCCGACGAGGCCGTCCGCCTGCCCGGCACCTACCTCGACGCCGACGCCGTGCTCGCCGCTGCGCAGGCGACCGGCGCCGACGCCATCCATCCCGGCTACGGCTTCCTGTCGGAGAACGCCGCGTTCGCCCGGGCCGTCACCGAAGCCGGCATCCGCTGGATCGGGCCGTCGCCCGAGGTCATCGAGTCGATGGGCGACAAGATCGCGGCGAAACGGGTCGCCGTCGCAGCCGGCGTGCCCGCGCTGCCGTCGTCGGAGGATCCGGCCGCCGATGCCGAGGTCGGCTACCCGCTGCTCGTGAAGGCATCCGCCGGTGGCGGCGGCAAGGGCATGCGCATCGTCGAGTCGGCCGCCGACCTCGCCGACGCTGTGCAGTCGGCCCAGCGCGAGGCGCTGAGCGGCTTCGGCGACGAGACCGTCTTCCTCGAGCGCTACGTGGCCTCGAGCCGTCACGTCGAGATCCAGATCCTCGGCGACGCCCACGGCAACGTCGTGCACCTCGGCGAGCGCGAGTGCTCGATCCAGCGGCGTCATCAAAAGATCGTCGAGGAGTCACCGTCCCCGGTCGTCGACGCCGAGATGCGCACGGCGATGGGCGAGGCGGCGCTCTCGCTGGCCCGCCACATGGGCTACGAGTCGGCCGGCACGGTCGAGTTTCTCGTCGACGACG
>JBCBYI010000146.1:0-10935 GCA_039815945.1 Actinomycetota bacterium
CGACGGGTCCCAGACCCGCGACCTCGAACTCAACTCCCACGTTGCATTCGTGCCGATCTTCGCCATGTTCTTGACCGTGATGGCGCTCAACTTCGCGGGCGACCGCATCCGTGAATACACCGACGTCCGGGAGACCGCGTTCTGATGGCCGATCTGCAGCTCACCGTCGAGGATCTCTACGTCCGCTTCCCGACCAGCCGGGGCGTCGTCGAGGCGGTCAACGGCGTCGACTTCTCGCTCGAGAAGGGTGAGATGCTCGGGATTGTCGGCGAGTCCGGCTCCGGCAAGTCGGTCACCGCCAAGACGCTGATGAACCTCTTGCCTCGCACCGCCGAGGTCGACGGCACGATCACCTTCGAAGGCGAAGACGTGCGCGCCATCGCCGCCGAGAAGCGCAAGCACTTCTGGGGCGTCAAGATGACGATGGTCTTCCAGGACCCCATGACCTCGCTCAACCCCGTGAAGCGCTGCGGTGAGCAGATCACCGAGACGCTCAGATACCACATGGGCGACGACAAGGCGACCGCTCGCAAGAAGGCGATCGACCTGCTCGAACAGGTCGGCATCCCCGAGCCGGCCAAGCGGATCGATCAGTACCCCCACGAACTCTCGGGCGGTCTGCGCCAACGAGTCGTGATCGCTATGGCGCTCGCTTGTGAGCCGTCCCTACTGATCGCCGACGAGCCCACCACGGCCGTCGACGTCACCGTGCAGAAGCGGCTGCTCGACCTCCTCGACGGCCTGCGGCGCGAGCGGGGCATGTCGATGATCCTGATCACCCACGATCTCGGCGTCGCCCGCGGGCGCTGCGACGACGTCGCGGTGATGTACGGCGGCCGCCTCGTCGAACGGGCACCGACCGAGACCCTCTTCGACGACTCGCGTCATCCCTACACCGATGCGTTGCTGCGCACGATCCCGCGGATCGACCAGCCGAGCCACACCCGCCTCGAACCCATCGAGGGTCGACCGCCCGAACTCATCAACCCGCCCGAACAGTGTGCGTTCGCACCGCGGTGTCGCTATGCCCAGCCCGACTGTCTCGAGGCGATCCCGCCCGTCGGTGGCGTGATGGGCAAACACGAATTCGCCTGCTTCCATCCGGCCAACACCGATCGGGGACGAGAGGCGCTCGCCGCCAACGTCGCCGCCGGTGAGACCGTCACCGGATTGCAGATCCAGGGCTATGCGGGGGTGAACTGATGGCCGGTACCGGACACGCACCACTGCGTGACGATCCCAACGTCCTCTTGACGATCCGCGACCTCGAGGTCGAGTTCCCGGTCGGACGCAAGGACGTCGTGCACGCGGTCAGCGGCATCAGCTTCGATGTCGCCGAGGGCGAGACCCTCGGCATCGTGGGCGAGTCGGGCTGCGGCAAGTCGACCGTCGCCAAGTCGATCATCCGCCTCAACGACATCAAGGCGGGCACGATCGACTACCAGGGCAACGACCTCGCCACCCTCGAGGGCGAGCAGCTGCGTCAGATCCGCCCGGATCTGCAGATGATCTTCCAGGATCCGATCTCGTCGCTCAACCCGCGTCGCAAGATCCGCGACGTCATCAGTGAAGGCATCGCCGTCTGGGGCAACACCCAGGGTGCGTGGTCCCAGGAGCGCATCGAAGAGCTCATGGTCGCGGTCGGCATCGACCCGAAGTTCGGCGAGCGGCGACCCCACCAGTTCTCCGGCGGTCAGTGCCAGCGAATCGGCATCGCCCGTGCGCTCGCGCTCGATCCCAAGGTCCTGATCTGCGACGAGCCGGTCTCGGCCCTCGACGTGTCGGTGCAGGCCCAGGTCCTCAACATCCTCGAGGACATGAAGAACCGCTACGGCCTCACGTTGCTGTTCATCAGCCACGACCTGTCGGTCGTGAAGAACGTCTCCGATCGCATCATCGTGATGTACCTCGGCAAGGTCTGTGAGATCGGCAACGCCGACGAGCTCTACGAGCGGCCCCGGCACCCGTACACCCGGGCCCTGCTGGCGTCGATTCCCGAGCCGGCCCCCACGGTCGACGTCAGCGAAGGCGACATCGACGGCGAGCTGCCGTCGCCGATCCATCCGCCCGCCGGCTGCCGGTTCAACACCCGGTGCCAGCACGTCACCGACATCTGCCTCACTGAGGAGCCGGTGATGCAACAGGTCGGCGACAGCGATCACTTCCTCGCCTGCCACCACCCCGTCGAGGTGTCGGTCGGCGTCAGCTGAGCCGAGCCGTCCGGGTCGGTCAGCGCCGAACCCAGACGGTCTTCGACGACACGGTCGACGCGCCGTCGATCGCCAACTCGACCAGATCCTCGTCGTGGAGCTTGCGGAGGTGCGACAGCACCGAGCGAGCTGCGGGCTTGTGGAGTTCCTTGCGAACGTCGGCGTAGAGCACGGCAACGATGTCGCGCGCGGACTTCGGGCCGTCGGCGAGCTGGCCGAGGATGCCGGCCTCGCGGGCGAGACGGTGGTCGAGGAGCGCCTGCACGAACTCGTGGTGCTCCTCGACGGGAGCGCCGTGGGTCGGATAGAGGCGCCGATCGTGGGGTCGGTCGAGCAGGACGCGCAACGAGTCGAGATAGCTCGCGACATCGCCGTCGGGCGGCGGGATGATCGTGGTCGACCACCCCATCACGTGATCGCCGGAGAGCACCGCCTGTTCCTCGGCGAGGGCGAAACAGAGGTGGTTGCTGATGTGACCCGGCGTGTGGAGTGCCTCCACCGTGTACCCCGGACCCTCGATCACGTCGCCGTGGGCCAGGGCCGTCTCCGGCTCGAAGTCGACGTCGGCGGCGTGCTTGCGCTGGAACTCGGGGTCGTCCTCAATGGAGGGTTCGCGGGGTTCGCCCGCCTCGTGGTCTTCGGCCTCTTCGGCCTCTTCGGCCTCGTCGTCGTCACGGTCCTCGCCCTCGCCGACGGCGGTGTCGGGGTGCGGGCCGAAGCCGAGCACCGGTGCACCGGTGGCGTCGGCCAGGGCGGCCGCGGCGGGGGAGTGGTCGCCGTGGGTGTGGGTGATGAGGATGTGCCGGACCCGCTCGCCGTCGAGAGCCCGCAACAGCGCGTCGACGTGGTGGTCGTCGCGGGGACCGGGATCGACGACGGCGACGTCGCCGTGCCCGATCACGTACGTGCCGGTGCCGTGGAAGGTGAACTTCGACGGGTTCTGGCACACGATGCGCCGCAGCAGTGGCGACACGTCGACCATCTCGCCGTAGGAGGGCTCGAACTCGACGACGAACCGGGGCCCGGCCACGCTCACCCCTCCCGGGCCCGGCGGGCCTTCGCGGTCTCCCGCCAGATCTGGAAGGCGATGAACGACAGGCCCGCGAAGATCATGAAGGCGGTGAGGAGCTGGGCGTATCCGCCCCGATCGCCCGGGTTCTCGGGCTTCGGCCCGGCGGCGGGCGAGCCGATGATGCGGCCTGCGTCGTCGTAGAAGTCGGCGTCCCCGGACTCCTGCGCGAGTTCGAGCGCAGCCGAGAGCAGGGTCATCGTCGTGCTCACGTCTGGTTCACCTCGCCGGTGGCGGCATCGAGGTAGGCCGCGCCCTCGCCGCCACCGTCGACCGGGATGGCGCAGCCGCTCATCCACCGGGCGAGGGGCGACACACAGAACAGCACCACGTCGGCGATGTCGGCCGGGTCGCCCATGCGGCCGAGCGGCAGCATCGCCCCGACCGCATCGATGCCGGCTTGGTCGCCGTAGAACAGGTGGGCGTCCTCGGTCACGATCATGCCGACCACGGGGGCGATCACCCGGATCTTGGGGCCCCACTCGTGGGCGAGGGTCTCGGTCATGTTGATGAGCCCCGCCTTGGCCGCACCGTAGGCCACGCCCTTCGGGTTGGCGCGCGTGCCCGAGACCGATGCGATGTTGACGATCACCCCGCCGTCGTCCTGGGCCTGCATCACATCGTGGACGGCCTGGCTGAACAGCATCGGCGCCAACAGATTGAGCGCCACGATCTTCTCGTTGAATCGGGGTGACACGGTGGCGCTGTCGGCCGGCGGCGCCCCACCTGCGTTGTTGACCAGGATGTCGACCCGGCCCGTCCGCTCGATCGCTGCGGCCACGACTGCTCCGACCTGCTCGGGATCGCGCACGTCGGCGGCGACGAAGTGGGCCGTCCGCTCGGCGCCGGCGACGGGCGCCTCGGGCGCGTTGCGGGCGCAGATCACGACGTCGGCACCGGCATCGAGCAGGGTGGTGGCGATGACCCGACCGAGCCCCTTGGTGCCGCCGGTGACGATCGCCGTGCGCCCCGTGAGGTCGAGGGGATCGGTCATCGGCAGGCCTCGGTCATCGTGGCGACGGCATCGGTGAAGTCGGCGCTGCTGAGCGCGGCGGCTCGAGGGTCGTCGGTGGGGATCTCGGCGGCCACGAAGTCGATCTCGAAGAGGAGCTCCTCGAACCCGGCGTAGGTATCGAAGAGCAGGGTGGTCGCGTCGGCGGCCTCGGGCGGTGCCAGCTCGGCGGTCTGGCCGAGCAGTTCGATCGTGTCGTCGACGGCGAGGATGAACTGACCCGATGGCTCGCCGCTGAGGGTCGCGAGCATCGTGCGAGCGATCTCGTCGAGCGACGCGTTGACCTGCTCGACGCCCTCGCAGTAGGTGCTCGGTGCCGCGATGGTCGTCGTGGGCGCTGCGTTCGTGGTGGGCTCAGTGGTGGTCGTGGGGTCGACCGGGTCGGCGGCCGTGTCGACGTCGTCGCTACAGGCGACGGCCGTCAGGGCGGTCACGGCGAGGAGAGCGAACAGGCGGCGCATCGAGGGCGAGGCTACCGTTCAGCCCGCTGATCTCGCATGGCGGGGTGGTCCCCGGGTACGGTCGGCGGCAGTCCTGACGAACCGTCAGGAACGGGCCCGACCAGAGGGGGAACGGCGTGGCCGACAAGCGGATGACCGAGGACGAGGTCGTCGCCGAACTCGAAAGCGGCATGACGATCGGCATCGGCGGTTGGGGGTCGCGACGCAAGCCGATGTCGCTCGTGCGGGCGATCCTGCGCAGCGACCTCACCGATCTCCACATCGTCAGCTACGGCGGTCCCGACGTCGGCATCCTCACCGCCGCCGGCAAGTGCCGCAAGGTCACCTACGGCTTCGTGTCGCTCGACTCGATCCCGCTCGAACCGCACTTCCGCGCCGTGCGCCAGGGCGGCCTGCTGCCCGACTTCATGGAGCTCGACGAGGGCGCGTTCTACCTCGGTCTGATGGCCGCGGCGCACCGGGTGCCCTTCTACCCGACCCGCGCCGGCCTCGGTTCGGCGATGCTCACCGAGAATCCCGAGCTGCGCACCGTCACGTCGCCCTACGACGACGGTGAGGAACTCGTCGCCATCCCCGCGTTCGAGATGGACGCCGTGCTGGTCCACATGAATCGGGCCGACACCAAGGGCAACGGCCAGTTCCTCGGGCCCGATCTCTACTTCGACGACCTGTTCGCCATGGCCGGGAAGAAGACCTATCTGTCGGCGGAGAAGATCATCCCGACGGAGGACTTCCTCGCCGAGGGTCCGGTGCACACGTTGAAGATCCCTCGCATCCATGTCGACGGCGTGGTCGAGGCCCCGATGGGGGCCCACTTCACCGAGTGCCCGCCCGACTACGGGCGCGACGAGGCGTTCCAGCGCGAGTACGCCGCCACCGCCAAGGATCCCGAGGCGTGGGCGCAGTTCCGGGCCGACTGGCTCGAACTCGAATCGCACGAGGCCTACCGAGCCAAGCTCGACGAAAGGGGGCAGGCGTGAGCGACACGACCGACGCGACGCTCGCCGAGATCTGCATCGTCGCCCTCGCCGAGGCGTTCCGCGGCGACGGCGAGGTGCTGTGCAACCCGATGGGGCCCGTGCCGGTCATCGCCGGCCGACTCGCCCGGGCCACCTTCGAGCCCGACCTCATGCTCACCGACACGATCGCCTATGCCATCGAGGGCGACCTTCCACTCGGTGGCGACCCGTCCGACGCGGTCGTCGAGTCGTACATGCCGTTCCGCACGATCTTCGATCAGGTGTGGTCGGGCCAGCGCCACGTTGTGATGGGGGCGCCCCAGATCGATCGCTACGGCAACCAGAACTTCGCCGCCATCGGCGACGACTACCGCAAGCCGAAGGCCCAGTTGCTCGGCATGCGGGGTGCGCCCGGCAACCTGATCAATCATGCCACCACCTACTGGATCCCCACCCAGGCCCGTTCGTTCGTCGAGTCGGTCGACGTCGTGAGCGGCCCCGGCAACGACACCGTGGCGGCGTTGCCCGACGCCACGGGCCAGTTCCACGAGATCCGTCGAGTGGTCACCGACCTCGGCGCCTATGACTTCGAGACCGACGACGGCACGATGCGGGTGCGCTCGCTGCACCCCGGCGTCACGCTCGAGCAGGCGCAGGAGGCCTCGGCCTTCGAGTTGACGGTCGTCGGCGACGTGCCCGAGAGCCGCCTGCCGACCGACGAGGAGCTCCATCTCATCCGTGAGGTCTTCGACCCCAGCGGCGTGCGCAACGGCGAGTTCCGCTGATGGATCTCGACCTCAGCCCGCCGTACGTCGCGTTTCGTGACGAGTGCCGGCAATGGTTGACCGACAACCATCCCGGGCGCATCGCCTCGATGGACACCGCCGTCGGGTTCGAAGAGCACCGGGCCTGGGAGAAGGTGCTCTTCGACGGTGGCTGGTCGGTGCCGGCGTGGCCGTCCGCGTACGGCGGCCGTGACTGCGACCTCATCGAGTGGCTGATCTACGAAGAGGAGTACTGGCTCTCCGGCGTGCCCGGCCGGGTCAGCGCCAACGGCGTCAGCCTGCTCGCTCCGACGATCTTCAACTTCGGTACCCAGGAGCAGCAGGACGTCTTCCTGCCCCGCATGGCGAGCGGCGAACACATCTGGGCCCAGGGGTGGAGCGAGCCCGAGGCCGGCTCCGACCTCGCCGGCATCAAGACCAAGGCGATCCTCGACGGCGACGACTTCATCCTCAACGGACAGAAGACCTGGTGCTCCCGCGGTGCGTTCGCGGACTGGATCTTCTGCATCGTGCGCACCGACCCCGAGGCCGAGCGCCACAAGGGACTCACCTACCTCCTCGTGCCGGCCGAGACGCCGGGCATGGAGCGCCGCCCGATCGGCCGCCTCGACGGTGAGCCCGGGTTCGCCGAACTCTTCTTCGACGACGCCCGCGTCAGCGCCGAACACGTCCTCGGCGGGGTCGGGCAGGGCTGGGCCGTCGCCATGGCCGCCGCCGGTTCCGAGCGTGGCCTCAGCCTGCGCAGCCCCGGCCGGTTCATGGCCGCGGCCGAACGCCTGCGGGCCCTCGCCGCCGACGTCACCGACCTCGATCCTCGTCTGCGCGACGAAGTCGTCGACGCCTGGATCAAGGCCCAGGCCTACCGCTGGAACACCTACCAGATGGCCGCCGACCTCATGGAGGGCGCCGAGATCGGTCCCGAGGCGAGCGAGGGCAAGGTGTTCTGGTCCGAGCTCGACCTCGAACTCCACGCCACCGCCCTGCGGCTCATGGGGCCAATGGGCGAGGTCGCCGACGCGGGCAACGACTGGCTCGACGGCTACGTGTTCGCCCTGTCGGGGCCGATCTACGCGGGCACCAACGAGATCCAGCGCAACATCATCGCCGAGCGGGTGCTCGGCCTCCCGAGGCGGTGACGAGATGAAGTTCAGCTTCACCGACGAACAGGACATGTTCCGCGACACCGTCCGCGACCTCTTCGTCGACCGTTGCCCGCCCGAGGCGGTCCGCGCCAGCTGGGACAACGACGACGGCCGAGTCCCGGGCCTCTGGTCGGCGCTCGCCGAGATGGGGGTGCTCGCCGTGCTCGCGCCCGAATCGGCCGGCGGGCTCGGCATGAACGAGATCGACCTCGTTCGCATCCTCGAAGAAGCCGGGTACGCCGGCGTGCCCGAGCCGCTGGTGGAGCATGTCGCCGTCGCGGTTCCGGCGCTCGCCGAGGCGGGCCACGCAGCGCTCGACGCAGCGATCTCCGGCGAGTCGACGCTCACCCTCGGTATCCACGGCGACGTGGTGGTCGCCCGCGGGGCCGACGCCGTCGTGGCTGCAGTCGATGACGGTCTACATCTCGTCACCGAGTGGTCGGCCACCGACGCCACCTCCATCGACCAGTCGCGCCGCCTCGGCGTGCTCGGCGACGTCGTCGCCGGCGAGCCGCTCGCCGGTGCCGACCCTGCTCTCGCCTTCGATCGGGCGGCGCTCGGCACCGCCGCCCAGGCGATCGGCGTCGCTCGCCGTCTGCTCGACGCGACGGTCGACTATGTCGGCGAGCGTCATCAGTTCGGCAAGCCGGTCGGTTCGTACCAGGCGGTCAAGCACCAACTCGCCGACGTCAAGATCGCCCTCGACTTCGCCTCGCCGCTCGTCTACCGCGCCGCCTGGTCGGTGGCCCGCGACGACGACCCCGTCACACGCGGCCGCGACGTCTCGATGGCCAAGGCCCAAGCGTCGGAGGCGGTCGACCTCGCAGCGCGCAAGGCGCTCCAGTGCCACGGCGCCATCGGCTACACGTTCGAGTACGACCTGCAGTTGTGGCTCAAGCGGGCGTGGACCCTCGCCGCCGCCTACGGCGACGTCCGGTTCCATCGCGACCGGGTGGCCGCGGCGATCGGGGTGTGACTCAGATGCCGGCGGCGGCGTAGCCCCGCTCGGTGGCGCGCAGATGGCTGCCCCGTCGGGACTCGCATCGCTCGCACGTGCAGGCGTAGCGGCCGAGCCGTCCCCGACGGATCTGGCCGTTCCGAGCCCCACAGAGGTTGCAGATGACGGTCTTCATGCAGAGACCATCGGCACGTCGCCACGGGGAATCCATGGGCCGAGCGGAGGTTCTTCGCCCCTGCCCGACCCGGGACGCCATGAGCCGTTCGGACCACGAAACGGTGTGATACTTCCGGGGTGAGACTCCGGCTCCGCTCGGCGGCGGTGATGTTGGCGGTGGCGCTGTCGGCGATGGCCTGCAGCGACGATCCCCCGCCCGCCGCGCCCGAGGTCTTCACCCCCGCGACCGGAACCGACACCGACCTGACCGACCCGTCGACCACCCTCATCCCGCCGGCTCCCGAGGATCCGCCGGAGATCGAAGGCCCGACGCTCGCCGACTTCGACGTGCCCTGTGGCCGAGATGCAGCCCCGTCGCCCAGCAGCGAGGTCGGGGTCGACGACGACGTCGTGGTGGTCGGCACCGGCAACGACCGCGGCGCCCGCTTCGCCGGCTCGTTCGGCGCCGGCATGCCCGAGGCGGTCGCAGCGATGGCCGACCACTGCACCGCGCTCGGTGGGGTGGCCGGGCGAGGGCTGCTCGTCGAGTCCTACGACGCCGCCGTGGTGGAGGTAGCCGACCGGGCCCGGGAGCAGTGCACCGAGGTGCTCGCCGTCGTGGGCGCCGGCTACGCGACCCCGATCGCCGGACTCGAACCGTGGGCCGAGTGCGGCATGCCGATCTTCGAGCCACGGCCCTCGTGGCTCGTCACGCCCGACCCGATCCCGATCGAGGCGCACCGGTTCGCCTGGTTCGCGGAGCCGGCCGCCGGCGCGGTTGCGGTCGTCGTCCCCGACACGCTCGAAGGCGAAGCGATGGCGCTGACGATCGCCTCGGCCCTCACCGCCGACGGATTCGCGGTCGTGGCCGATCTCCGCTTCTCGCTCGGCGCCGAACCCGACTGGATCGAGATCGCCGACGAGGTCACCGCCTCGGGAGCCGGGCTGATCCACGTCGAGGGTTCCTGTGCCGACACGGTGGTGCCCTTGCTCTCGGCGTTCGGTGCAGCCGACACGGTGCCGCTCGTCACGGCGGGTCCCTCGACCTACGACCAGGGGTGTATCGCGTCCGCTGCGGCCGCCGGGGCCCCGGTCGATCGCCTGCTGATCCAGATCCCGTTCCTGCCGCTCGAGGACGGCGACGACGCTCCCGTCACCCAGGCGTTCGCCGAGATCCTGGCGAGCTATGCCGCCGACGTGTCGGGCGACGCGCTGTTGGCGTCGGCCGCGTTCTGGTCGTTCGCCGACGCCGTCGACGCGTGTGGGGCCGAACTGACACGGGGATGCCTGCAGGAACGGCTCGACGGCGAGGGCGCCGGGCTGACCCGGCGAGCCGACGCGACGTGTCGCGTCGTGCTCGGTGTCGACGCTGGCGCCTTCGTGCGGATCCTGCCCGACGAGCCGGGACGGTTGGCCTGCGCTGGTTGAGGCAGTCGCGGTAACCGTGCCGGCTGAGCCTGCGCTGGTTGAGACCGCGCCGGCTGGCTGCGCCAGTGCTGTTTGCGCCAGTGCCGGTCAGGTCACCACAAGACCGACACGACCGTGGCGTAGCGGGCTGGCGGCACACACCCGGCGGCGATGACATCGGCGATTGCGGCGAAGAGTGGCCCGTCGACGTTGTGGGTGTCGTTGAGCACGCCGGTGAGGTACGCCCGGCCGAGGTCGACGAGGTACGGCGCGGCACAGGCGGCCTCGTCGGTCGTCAGGCCGATCCCCACGAGGAAGTCGCGGTACCACTGCAGGCAGTGGTCGGACTCGATCGACGCCACCGCAGCCACCGCTTCGGGGGCCACGTAGCGATACAGGAAGGTGGCCGCTTCGGCTCGAGTCATCGTGCCTTCGGGAGAGAAGGTCGTCGGGCTGGTGCCGGTCGTGATGCCGTTCTCGGCCATCCACGAGATGGCGGACTGCTGATAGCCGCGGTACACGTCACCGAAGCCGTGGGCGGTCGCCGGCGTCGGTTCGCCGGCGTAGCGCCACAGCAGCACGGCGAAGTCGCCGCGGGTCACATTGGCGTCTGGCGCGAAGGTCGTGTCGCTCGTACCGGTGGTCACGCCGGCCCGGTAGGCCCAGCCGACCGGTTCGTGCTGGTACGGCCGGACGACGTCCTCGAACGGGTGGTCCCCGGTCTCGGGACCATTGCCCTGAGCGTTGTCGAGGCGGTACAGGAAGGCCACGATCTG
>JBCBYI010000147.1:0-10833 GCA_039815945.1 Actinomycetota bacterium
CGCGGCGGGGCGCGTACCGGTCCGCGCTGACGCCATCGGTGATGCCGGCGTCGGAGAGCCAGCGCACGGGCTCTTCCTGCCATGGTGCGGTGACGTCGACGAACGGATGCGCAGGGTTGCCGCCCGGCTCACCGGCCGCCCGGTGCAAGAACGCGGCCATCTCGCCGCGGGTCACGCCTCGACCGGGGCCGAACTCGGTGTCGCTGACCCCATCGGTGATGCCTTCGGTCCACAGCCAGTCGACTGCGGCGACCTGCCACGGCGCGGTGATGTCGGTGAAGGGGTGGCTGACCGCCGATGCCGACGGGGCGAGCATGGCGGCGGCCACGACCCAGATCAGGGCCGCGCCGGGGAATCTGACGAACCGCATGTGAAGACCTCGGGGAGGGGTCGCCCGCGCCTCCATGGTGCCCGATGGTGGCGCCGGTGTCGACGCGCCCCGCTCAGCGACGGGAGAAAGTCCCGCCGAGATCGGCGCCCTCGAAGCCCTCGGGAGCCCGACCCTGCGTGGCATAGAGGTACAGGGCGGCCTTGAAGATGCCGCCGAGCGCACTGATCACCGCGAGCACGAGCGCGATCCACACCGCCGCGATGACGAACGCAGCGACGAGGAACGCGGTGACGTTCAGTGCGGCGGCGACCGCCACAAGGACGATCGCCGGGATCACGGCCACGAAACCGACCAGACCGAAGCCGACCTGCGAGGCGAGATTCTCACCCCACGTCTGACGGAGCAGACCAGCCGAGGTCTTGAACCCGTCGATCGGGCCCTTGTCGTCGATCACGATCGCCGGGATGGTGAGGAACGACGCCACGTTCCACGCCAGGTCGATGCCGCCGAGGATGAACTGGCCGATCGCGCCGGCTCGCTCTCGGAGCGCCTGGATGATCAAGCCGACGGTTGCCGTGAGCAGCGCCCACGGCACGAGACCGGGAATGCGCTGGGTTGCCTTGCCGATCGCACTGCCGACGGTGGGATCGCCGCCGCTCATGCGTTCGTGGGCGCCGGCGACGAGCGCACCGGTGAAGAAGACGCTGACGACGGTGGCGGCGAGCGAGCCGAGCACGAAGAGGATGACCGAGAGCGCCGGGATCGGTTCCTCTTCGCCCGCGGTGGTGGTGCCGGTCTCCTCGGGGAGCGCGAGGATCCCGGGAACCACGAACACAGCCAACACGATCGCGGCGGCGAAGAAGCTCAGAACGGGGAGGACCACCAGTTCACGATCCTTCTGGAGCACGCCCCAGGAGGTCTTGGCCAGTTCGATGGTGTTTCGGATGCGACCCATGGCGATGATGCTAGGCGGCGGCGACCGTTTCGTCGTCGGTCTCACGACGGTCCCGAATCCGGCGCCGCAATCGGCCGAAGGCGGCGCGGCCTCGCGCCGCTCTCGAATCGTCGCCGGGGCGGAACCCGAGCTGACGGGTGACCGCACCGGTGTCGAGCACGAGGTCGTGCTGGACGACGAAGCCGTCTTCGAGCTGCAGTACCGACACGACGTCGATCTCCAGCGTCTGGCCGTTCGCCACCACGCCGTGCCACGACTCGCCGGTGAAGGTGCCGGTGAGTCGATAGCGCGCGGTCGCGGCCGTGTCGCCACCGTCGGTGCTGACGTCGTCGACCGCGAGGTCGGGGAACGCGGCGAACAGCGCGTCGAGGTGGGAGCGGAGCTGATCGGGTACGGCGAGCTCCCCGAAGAGCGGGTGGCGCTCGATGCCGCGCCGGTGCCATGTCGCGAGGACGGCGGCGGTGTCGCGTTCTCGGTAGGCGGCGAGCATCGCCTCGGCTGCCGCGATGCCGTCGTTCGCTCGTGCCTCGGCCGCCTCGAGGCCGGTGCGGGCTCGCCACTCCCGGTCGGCGCGCTCGGCGTCGAGTTCGGCGCCGACGATGATCGCCAGGGCCGACAGCTGGAACCACAGCAACAACACGACGATCGTCGCCAGCGGACCGTAGGTCTCGCCGTAGCTGCCGAGATTGGCCGTGTAGAAGGAGAATGCGACCGACAACAGCACGAACAGCGCGGTCGCGACGATCCCGCCGACGGTGATCAGGGTCGGGGAGAGCGGCTTGTCGTTGCCCCGGTGATCGGGGCCGAGGCGGTACAGCACCGAGAGCCCGATCGCCATGAACCCGCCGAGGATCGGGAAGCGGGCGGCGTTGAGCGACAGGGCGGCGGCGCCACCGAACCCGATCTCGTCGAGGACGGGTGGGAGGGCGGCCATCAAGAACGTGACCACCGAGAACAACACGATGGCACCGAGCATGAGCCCGATCGCCAAACCCCGCAGGATCCACGGTTTACGGGTCTCGTCCAGCTCGTATGCGACGTTGAGCGACTTGATCAGGTTGGCGACCGCGCCCGAGGCCGAGAAGAGGGCGAGCGCGATGGAGATGGCGACGCTGAGACCGAGCGCCCCGCCGCTGCCGTCGGCGATCGCCGCCATCTGATCGACGAGGAACTCCCGGGTCGACTCGGGTGCGCCCTCGAGGGCGTCGGTCAGTTGCTCGGTGACGTCGTCGGGATCCGACACGAGGCCATAGACACCGATAATCCCGGTGAGCGCGGGGATCAGGGCAAGGAAGGCGAAGAACGCGACCCCGGCCGCGAAGATCGGCGCATTGTGACGGGTGATGCGGTCCTTCAGGGCGAGGGCGAGATCCTTCACGTCGTTCACGACGCCGAGGCTAGAGCCGAGGTCGCGAGCCCGTGAACGTGGCGGTCAGATCGAGTACGTGCCCGACGGCTCGGTCCGTGCCACGATCGGGCCGTGCCCTTCGACTTCGACGAGATCATCAGCCGCGACGGCACCGCTGCGGTGGCGTCGGAGTCGTACCGGGACTTCCTCCTCGCCGATGTCGCCGACGCGGACCTGCCAGCACCCGATGCCGACCTCGTGTCGCTGTGGGTCGCCGACATGGATCTCGCCAGCCCCGATGTCGCGCTCGACGCGATCCGGGCCCGGCTCGAGCGTCGCATCCTCGGCTACACCCGAGCCGACGACGCCGCCTATCTCGACGCCTTCCTCGGCTGGTGTGCGCGGCGCTACGACTGGACGCCCGCGGCCGACCACGTCTGCATCGGGCGCGGCGTCGTCCCCGCCCTGATCGATCTGGTCGCGATCCTGTCCGAACCCGGCGATCGGGTCGCCACCCTGACGCCGGCCTATCACTGGTTCGAGGAGGCGCCCGAGACGCATGGCCTCGACATCGTCACCGTTGCCCTGCAGATCGACGACGGCCACGCCCGCCTCGACCTCGACCGACTCGACACTGCGCTCGCCGATCCGGCGGTGACCCTGCTGCTGTTCTGTCACCCCCACAATCCGGTCGGCCGGATGTGGACCGAGCATGAACTGGGCGCGGTCGCCAATCGGTGTCGGGCGCACGGGGTGCGGATCATCTCCGACGAGGTCCACGCCGACCTGCTCCGAACCGGTCGCCGGCACACGCCCTTCGCGTCGATTGCGCCCGACGACGGGATCATCACCTGCCTCGCGCCCAGCAAGACCTTCAACCTGGCGGGGCTGCGGTTCTGCAACGTCGTGATCGCCGAGGAGGCCGAACGGGAGGCGTTTGTCGCTCAGAATCCGGCGTTCACGAATCCGTTGAGTCTGGCGGCGGCCACCGGGGTGTACCGCGACGGCGATGCGTGGCTCGATGCGCTTCGTTCTCACCTCGATCACAATCTCGACCTCGTTGCCGCGACGCTGGCCGCCCGTCTGCCGAACGCTCGCTTCGCCGTGCCCGAGGCGACCTACCTCGCGTGGATCGACCTCGGTCCGCACGTCGACGGGATTGACGACCTCAGCGCCTTCTTCGCGACGCAAGCCCACGTGCTCGTCGAAGGGCCCCACAAGTTCGTGGCCGATGCCGAGGGCTGCATCCGGCTCAACGTCGCGTGTCCTACGGCCAAGGTCGTCGACGCGCTCGATCGGATGATCGACGCGCTCGATCGCCGAGCGGCCGGCGGCTGAGGGCCGCGACGACGGCGGCTAGAGGGAGAAGTCGATGAGGCCGCGGATGATCTCGCCCTCGTGGAGCGCCCGGTAGCCCTCGTTGATGTCGTCGAGGGCGTACGTCTGGGTGACGAGCTCGTCGAGCTTGAGCTTGCCCTGGTCGTAGAGGCGAAGGAGCTTCGGGATGTCGGCGCGCGGATTGCAGTAGCCGTAGATCGAGCCGTGTAGGTGCTTGCCGCTCATGGCGAAATCGACCGTGTTGAGGCTGATGTCGTTCTGCATCATGTCGCTGAGCGAGGTGAGGGTGAGGCTGCCGCCCTTGCCGACCATGCCCATCGCCGGGGCGAAGAGATCCGACGTGGCGTCGCCGACGGTGATGATCACCTGGTTGGCGCCGCGGCCCCATGACAGCTCCTGCACGAGCGGGGTGGCCTCTTCGATCGACGCGACGGCATGGGTGGCCCCCATCGTCTGGGCGAATTCCCGCTTCATCTCGATCGGGTCGACGGCGATGACATTGGCGGCGCCGGCCATCGCTGCGCCCTGCACGGCGTTGACCCCGATGCCGCCGGTGCCGATCACGACGACGGTGTCGCCGGCCGAGACGCCGGCCACATTGACCGCGGAACCCCAGCCGGTGGCGACGCCACACGAGCACAGCGACACCGCTTCGAGCGAGTACCAGTCGCCGACCGGCACGATCGAGTTCTCGTGGACGACCGCGTACTCCGAGAACGTCCCGATACCCGACATCGCCTTCACCGGGCCGCGTTCGCCGAAGAACTTGTCGCTGCCCGCCATGATCTCGGCGCCGTTGTCGCACAGGTACTGCATGCCGCTGGCGCACGACGGGCAGCGGCCACACGAGGGGATGAACGAGGCGGCGACATGGTCGCCGACCTTCACGCCGCGTACGTTCTCGCCGACCGCTTCGACGACGCCCGCCCCTTCGTGGCCGCACACCATCGGCAGGGCGGCTGCGGTGAAGTCACCCATGCGGATGTGTTCGTCGGAGTGGCACAGGCCCGCGTAGCGCATCTTGACGAGCATCTCTTCAGGGCCGGGTTCGTTGATCTCGAACTCCTCGACCTGCCACGGGGCGTTGACTTCGTAGGCGACGGCGGCGCGTGTCTTCATGACGAAACGGTAGGTGGGGAAGCGCGCCCGTGTCACACCTGTGCAGTAGAACGACGACATGGAACCCGTGAGCGACAGCCCCGAGCCGGTGGTGCCCACCCCGCCGCCGCGCCTGTCGCCGTCGGGGGCCGGCACGTTCGAGCAGTGCCCGCGTCGTTGGCGCATGCGCTACGTCGAGCGGCTGCCGGATCCGCCGGGCGAGGCGGCCCTCGCCGGCTCGTTCGCCCATCGCGTGCTCGAGCTGTTCATGCAGCGCGACTCGGCCGAGCGCACGGTCGAGGTCGCCAAGGTCATCGCCCGCGACGAGTGGCCCGACGTCGAGGCCGATCCCGACTATCAGGCGCTCGGCTACGACGAGGCCGGTGGCAAGCAGTTCCGCTGGAAGGCCTGGCAGGCCATCGAGGGTCTCTGGGCGCTCGAAGATCCCAAGGCGGTCGAGGTCCGGGCCACCGAGCAAGACGTCGAGGCCGATCTCGGCGGGGTTCCGTTCCGCGGCATCGTCGACCGGCTCGATGAAGAGGGCGACGGCCTGGTCGTCACCGACTACAAGTCGGGCAAGGCCCCCTCACCCCGCTACCGGCGCGGTCGTCTCGATCAGGTGCTGCTCTACGCGGCCGCGGTCGAGCAGGCCACCGGCGAGATGCCGGTGCACGCCCGGCTGCTGTACCTCGCTCAGCGTCCCGTCGGCATCAAGGTCACCCGCGACGAGATCGACGGGGTGGTCGACAAGCTGGCCGGCACCTGGTCGGCCATCAACACGGCGTGCGACACCGACGAGTTCGAGCCTCGCACCGGCCCGCTGTGCGGCTGGTGCCCATATGTCGATCGTTGTCCGGAGGGCGCCAAGGAGGCGGCGAAGCGTCAGGCTCGGCGCGACGCCGAGGTCGCCGCGGTCGCCGACTTCGACGAGCGGATGGCGAGCTGATCAGTCGGCGTCGGCCGGCAGGCGGCTGCGCTTCCACAGCCATCGCAGCGTCACCAGGCCGATGATCGCGGCGATTGCGGCGCCCATGCTGGTGCTGAGCACCCATGAATCCGGCACCGGATCAGCAGGCGCCGGAGTCACGCCCGGGCCGGGCGGGGGATCTTCGACCATCGGTGTGACCGGGGGAATCGTCGGCTCGTCGCCCAACAGGGCGTCGACGGGCGCGGGGTCCTTCTCGGCGGGTTTGGGTCGGCGGCGGTTCGCCTGCGGGTCGTACGCCATGTGTGGGTCAGTCTAGGTCAGCGCCGCGACCGACGATGTCGGGTACAACGGCGTCGAAGAGGGTGTCGATCTCCTCAGCGGACTCCGCCGCGCCGGGTCGGGGACCGAGGGCGTGGATCGGGAGCGACGCGGCGGATGCCTCGGGGATCGCGGCTCGCAGGTGGACCGCCGGGAGCACGAGATCGCCGTGCTCCTCGCGGAGTTGTTGATCCCAGTACCTGGCGTCGCGGGTGCGGCCGAGTCGGTTGACGGCGATGCCGGCCAGCCGGAGTCCGTCGGCCCGGCGGGAGGCGATGCGGTCGACGGTCCGCACGATCTGGCCGACACCATCGGAGGACCATGCGCCGGGTTCGGTGACGATGAGGGCCCGGTCGGCGGCGAAGAGGCCGTTGACCGTGAGCAGGCCAAGCGAGGGTGGGCAGTCGATGATCACGAGGTCGTGGGAGACGCCCTGCAACGCCATCGCCAGCCGGTCGTTGGCGCCGATGGGATCCATCAACAGTTGTGACTCGCGCAGGGCGAGTGCGGGCGTGGCGGCCACGACCGAGGGTGACCGCACCGTGGCGGGCTCGGTCGGCCACCCGCTGGTGAGACGCAGGCCGGCGATCGAGCCGGCCCGCTCTTCGGCGAGCGCCTGATCGACCGAGAACGGGGGTTCCCAGACCCCGAGGCCGGTGGTGGCGTTGCCCTGCGGGTCGAGATCGACGACGAGGGTGTCGATGCCGCGCCACCAGGCGCTGGCCGCGAGCCCGAGCGCGATGGTGGTCTTGCCGACCCCACCCTTTTGGTTGACGACCGCGACGACTGGCACGGCGGCCACGGTAGCGGGCGACCGTCGACCATGTGCTGGTCCGGGGATTCACCCGGCGGCGACGGTCAGGCGGCTTGAGAGCGGGTCGCGACGCGCACGATGTCGTCGAGCGCGTCGACGAGATCGGGGTTGGCGTCGAACAGGGCCCGAGCCTCCGGGCAGGCCCACGGCTGGCAGAGTCCCTCGGCGGGCAGGCCCGACCGGACCCACGCCGTGGCGATTCGGCGGATCGCGCCGTCGACGTTCGGGTCGGCGGCGGCGACGGTGGCGCCGGCCATCGTCTCGATGTCCCATTCGGTGGCGTCGACGAGGGGACCGCGCACGAGGTCGAGCCGGTAGCGAATCGCTTCGGCGGCAATCCTCGTGTGGTTCACCTCGCTGCCCCTCCCCGAGCCTGGCGGATGATCACCGGGAAGGGCCGTCACGGCACCGAGGTGCCGACCGACGACGTCCACCCGAGACGTACGACGATCGTAGAAAACCCGTCGTTGCCGGTGGTGGATCATCCTCGCGCGGTACGCGCGGACTCTCGCGCGAGGCGCGCGATCAGGCGGGTCGACCGCCCGCCCCGCCAGGGCGCCCGGCCGGTCGCTGTGGTGCCGGACAGCAGTCGACGCGGCAGACGTCGGGGCGGATCTCGAGCGACCCGAGTGCCGCACGGGCGGGCTCGGCACCGCGTTCGGCGTCGATGCGTTCGCGAACGAGGTCGACCCACATCGCGACGAAGGCGTCGTCGGGCCCGGTCCCGGGTGCGACGGCGCGGGCGAGCCGGATCCCCACGTCGGCGGCGGTCGCAGCCGCCTCGGCGTCGAGATCCCACATCACTTCGATGTGGTCGCTGATGAAGCCGACGGGCACGATCACGGCGGCGTCGACGCCGGCCTCGGCCAGCCGGATCAGCTCGTCGTTGACGTCGGGCTCGAGCCACGGGACCTGGGGCGGCCCGGAACGGCTCTGCCAGACGAGCGTGAAGGGCGGTGCGGGAGCAGCGACCCGCTCGGCGACGAGGCGAGCGGCCTCGGCGAGCTGGGCCTCGTAATCTGAGGTCGACGCCATCGACATCGGGATTGAGTGGGCGGTGAACACGAGCGTGGGTTCCGCGCCGTCGCCGAGCTCGGCGATCGCTGTCTTGGTCGCCTCGACGAACGGCTCGATGAAGCCCGGGTGGTCGTAGTATGCCCGGACCTTGTCGATCGCCGGGATCGTCAGGTCGGGACGGCGCTCGGCGGCCTCCTCACGAGCCGCGATGATGTTCTCGCGGTACTGGCGACAACCGGAGTACGACGAATACGCCGACGTGAAGACCGCCAGCGCGCGGGTGATGCCGTCCTCGGCCATTCGTTCGATCTCGTCGGCGAGGTACGGGTCCCAGTTGCGGTTGCCCCAGTAGACGGGCAGGTTCATGCCGGTCTCGGCGAGGGCCGTCTCGAGGGCGCGCCGTTGGCGCCGGCACTGTTCGTTGATCGGGCTCACGCCGCCGAAGTGGGCGTAGTGCTCACCCACCACCGCGAGCCGTTCTCGGGGGATGCCGCGGCCCCGGGTGACATTCTCCAGGAAGGGGATCACGTCGTCGGGGCCTTCGGGTCCACCGAAGCTCACGAGGAGGATGGCGTCGTAGGGAAGGTCGGCCATGCCCGGACTGTACGTCCACGGCGCCCCCTTTGAATCGTCCGGCGGCTGGTTGAATCATTCGCGGCCTGGCTAGATTACCGGGGCGACGGGTGGAGGGTCGTCGGACGCGTTCGCGTTCGCAGCCGCATGCGCCACCCGCCGTGGGCTCACCCGAACGCTGCCGATGACCGACCTCGCCACCCCGACCCCGGACCTCGGATCCGGCCCGACGGTGGCCGAGGCGCGCCCGGCCGACCTCGCCTTGCCCTCGGGTACTGTCCGTGTGCGTCGGCTGCTGGCCCTGGTCGCGGCGCTCGCCGTCGTGGCCGCCACCCAGGCCCTCGGTGCGTCGGCCCAGTCGGTCGGCGATCTCCGCGGCGACATCCCGACCGGCGACGAGCTGCGAGACGAGCAGGCCGAGGTCGCCGAGCTACGAGCCCAGGCCCTCGCCGAGCGGGCATCGGCCGAGGCGCAACTCTCCGACGTGTTGTTCCGGCGCGACGAACTCGACGACACCCAGCGGCGTCTCGCCGCCGAGATCGAGGCCGCCACGACGAACCTGCGACGCCTGGCCGTCGAGGCCTTCATCACCGGCGGCGAGGTGGGCACGCTCGAATATCTGGCGGCGGTACGCAATGCGAGCGACTTCTCGTGGCAGCAGTACCTCGTTCGCAGCCACGCCGGAGCGTCGCGGGTCGCTGTCGAGCGGTTGCGCAACCTGCGCGATCAGGCCGACGGTGAGGTGCTCGAGAGCATCGCCCTCGCCGAAGAACTCCGCATCGAGATCGCCGTGTTCGAGGCCGAGCTCGCGCTGCTCGACGACCGAGACGACGCGATCGACGAGGTCATGCCGCTCGCCGAAGCGTGGGACCGAGCCGCGATCGCGATCGCCGAGGGGGCGTGGGGCGTCGCGCCGAACGACAAATGGGAGCGGCTGCGCTTCTGCGAGTCGACCCACAACTACGAGGCCATCTCGCCGAGCGGCACCTACCGGGGTGCGTACCAGTTCGACTTCGCGACCTGGCAGACCGTCGGCGGCACCGGCGACCCGGCGGCGGCGCCGCCCGAGGAGCAAGACGCCCGGGCCCGCGAGCTGTACGCCCGTCGCGGCCCGCAGCCGTGGCCGGAGTGCGGTCGCTTCCTCGAGTAGCGAGCTGCCGCTCGGGGCGCTGACTCAGCCGCCGAGCAGGCGGCGGGCGACCTGGCCCAGCCGACTCGGCTGCGGCGGCTCCCATCCCTCGGGGACGAGGTGCGGCGCCTTGGCCGACAGCACCGTGATCACGTCGTCGGTGCTCGGGTTGACCATGGCGATGTCGTCGATGACGACGGTCGGCACCGTCTCGTTGCCGTTGGCGTGTGACCGCACGACCGCTGCGTCGGCGGGGTCGTCCCAGATGTTGTGCCTGGCCATCGGCACGCCGGCGCTCTGCAGGCCGCGGTCGAGGCGGGCGCAGAAGCCGCAGCCGGGCCGCCAGTAGAACTCGACGGCGTTAATGGTGGATTCGGACACGGCGCACTCCAGGGCGTGGGGGATGGAACGAGTGTAGAGACGACAACCCGACCATCCGGCCGTCGATTCCCGGCGACGTGTCACACCGGGTGGCTAGGTTGGCGCCATGACCACCCCCCACGCCGCCGCGGTCCGCGTCGAAGGGCTGCGTCGCACGTTCGGTGATTTCACCGCCGTCGACGGCATCGACCTCGAGGTCCAGCCCGGTGAGATCTACGGGTTCCTCGGCCCCAACGGTGCCGGCAAGTCCACCGTCGTCCGCATGCTCACCACCTTGCTCACCCCCACGGGCGGGCGCGCGTGGGTCGGTGGCCTCGACGTCGTCTCCCAAGCCGGCGACGTCCGGTTCTCGATCGGTGTGGCCCTGCAAGAGGCCGGCCTCGACGAGAACATGACCGGCCGCGAGATCCTCGTCACCCAGGGCCGGCTGTTCGGCCTCACCAAGGCCGAGATCGCCGAACGCATCGATCAGCTCGCCCCGATCCTCGAGATGCGGGCGCTCGATCAGTTGGTGAAGTCCTATTCAGGCGGCATGGCCCGACGCCTCGACTTGGCGGCGGCGCTGATGCACAACCCCTCGGTGCTGTTCCTCGACGAGCCCAC
>JBCBYI010000148.1:0-10696 GCA_039815945.1 Actinomycetota bacterium
CAGTGGCTCGGGGGCTGACGCCGACGATGCGGCGTCAGCCCCCTGGTCACCGTCCGGATCCGGTCACGACCGGACCCGGGTGGGTGTCAGTTGTGCTGGATCAGCGGGCCGGCGGGGCGTAGATCAGACCGCCCTCGGTCCACTGAGCGTTGGCCGAACCCTCACGGTTGATCCCGAGCGGCACGAGGTGACGCTCGAAGATGTCGTTGTAGTTACCGACCTGGCTGATGACCTGGAAGAAGGCGTCGGAGGGAAGACCCATGACGCTCTGCAGCTCACCCTCGCCACCGAGGAGGCGGCCGATCTCGGCGGTCGCCGGGTTGGCGAGCGCGTCGTCGACGTTGGCCTGACCGACGCCGTTCTCGTCGGCGATCATGGTGGCGTAGACGGTCCAGTTGACGGCGTCGGCGAAGGCCGAGTCGTTCTGACCGTAGGTCGGGCCGAGCGGCTCCTTGGAGATCGGCGTACCCGGGAAGATCGCCCATTCCTGATCGGCGGGCTGCTGCTCGGCCTTGCGGCCAACGAGACCCGAACCGTCGGTGGTGATGATGTCGCAGCCACCGTTGATGAAGGTGTCGGTGACGATGTTGAAGTCCTCGAAGGTCTGCAGATCGATGGTGACACCCGCAGCGTCGGCCGCGTCGGCGATGTTCTTCTCGGTGGTGGTACCGGCGTTGGTGCAGACCACGGCGCCGTCGATGTCGGCGACGGTGCTCGCACCGCTGAAGCCGTCACCGGCACGGGCCATCAGCTGCTGGCCGTCGAAGTAGGTGGTGGGACCGAAGTCCATGCCCACGTCGGTGTCGCGCGACTGGGTCCAGGTGGTGTTGCGCATGAGCACGTCGACCTGGCCGGTCTGGACGGCGGTGAAACGCTCGGCCGCGGTGAGCGGCACGAAGTTCACGGCTTCGGCGTCGCCGAGGATGGCGGCGGCGACGGCACGGCAGAAGTCGGCGTCGAAGCCCACCTGCGAGCCGTCGGGCTGGGTGACGGAGAAGCCGATCGCGGCGCCGGAGACACCACAGTTCAGCTCGCCACGGGACTGCACGGCGGCGAGCACGCTGCCGTCCTGGGTGGCCTCGACCACGTCCTCGCTGTCGGCGTCGTCGGAGTCGCCCGAGTCACCGTCGTCGCTGTCGTCGGAATCGTCGGAATCGTCCGAGTCTCCGCTGTCCTCGCCAGCGCTGTCGCTGTCGGCGGATTCGCCGTCGCTGTCGTCATCACCGCAGGCCGCAGCCACGAGGGTGAAGCCGAGCAGGACGGCGAGAAGCCGCATCAGAAGATGCTTCTGCATTGGTTCGTTTCCTCCAGTTGGAACATCCCGTTCGGGATGGGGCGAGAACCTACACACCCGTGGTGACGCCCGCCACGGTTGGCGCAAATTCATCACCTGCTCGAAACAGAGCCGAAATGGCCGCTGGCCAACTCTCGATTGGGCGGAACGGCGTTCAGACTACGGTCAGGGAAAGATGCCTCGAAGCGCGTAAACCTGCTGGAGCAGCCCGCACGCCTCGATGTAGGCGGCGTCGCGCCGGCCCACACCGAACTCCTCGCGCCGGGCGGCGACCCGATCGGCGGCGTCCCAGATCGTGTCGCGCAGGCGGCGGTCGACCTCGGCGGCGCTCCAGCGATCGCTGGTCTTGTTCTGCACCCACTCGTAGAAGGAGACGATCACGCCGCCGGCGTTGGTCAAGATGTCGGGCACAACCTCGACCCCGCCGGCCTCGAGGGCGGCGGCGGCCGACGCGGTGACGGGGCCGTTGGCCGCCTCGAGCACGACCCGGGCCCGGACGGTGTCGACGTTGCCCTCGTGGATCTGGGCTTCGAGCGCGGCCGGCATCAACACGTCGACGTCGAGGGCGAAGAACTCCTCGGTCGTGAGGGTGTCGGCCTCGGCGAACCCGGCAACGCCGCCGGTGACCCGAGCGTGTTCGATCAGCGCCTCGGCGTCGAGCCCGGTGTCGGCGTGGACCGTACCGGTCACGTCGCTGACGGCGACGATCGTCATCCCAAGCTCGGCGAGCGCGAGCGCACCATGGGACCCGACGTTGCCGAAGCCCTGGATCGCGACGGTCTGGCCGTCGAGCGAGCGGTCGTACTCGCCGTAGAGATGACGGAGCGCATAGGCCGCTCCCCTGCCCGTGGCCGCCTCGCGGCCGCGGCTGCCGCCGAGTTCGACCGGCTTGCCGGTGACGACCCGCCGCATGTTCTGGCGATCGTCGGTGCCCGAACTATTGAGGTAGGTGTCCATCATCCAGCCCATCATCTGGGCGTTGGTGCCGACGTCGGGTGCAGGGATGTCGTGCTCCGGGCCGATGTTGGCGCCGAGGCTGTGGGTGAAGCGCCGCACCACCCGTTCGAGCTCGGCCTGGGAGTACTCCCGCGGGTCGATCGCCACGCCGCCCTTGGCCCCGCCGTATGGCAGCCGGACGAGCGCGCACTTGAAGGTCATCCACGTGGCGAGGGCCCGGACCTCGTCCAGATCGACCGCCGGATGGAAGCGCAGCCCGCCCTTGTAGGGGCCCAACACGTTGTTGTGCTGGATCCGGTAGCCCTGCATCACCTCGTAGTCACCGCCGTCGCGCTGCACCGGGAAATGCACGATCAGCTCGTTCTTGGGCTGGGCGAGGATCGCGCGAACCTCGGGCGCCATGTCGATCGTGTCGGCGGCCCGGGCGACGTTCGCAGCCGCCTCCTCGAAGAGACGGGTGCTTGAACTCATGGCGCCTCTCGGTGGGTCAGAGGTACTGGCCGGTCGTGACGGAGTCGATGGCCTTGCCACCCTTGCCGTCGTCGTCGTTGTGGATGAGCGTGCGCACGTACACGATGCGCTCGCCCTTCTTGCCCGAGATCTTCGCCCAGTCGTCGGGGTTGGTCGTGTTGGGCAGGTCCTCGTGCTCCTTGAACTCCTGGCGGATCGAGGAGAGGAGGTCGTCGGTCCGGATGCCCTTGGGGCCGCCGGCGATCTGGCGTTTGATCGCGAGCTTCTTGGCCCGGCGCACGATGTTTTCGATCATCGCGCCCGACGAGAAGTCCTTGAAGTACATGACCTCTTTGTCACCGTTTTGGTAGGTGACCTCGAGGAACCGGTTGGCCTCGTCGTCGCGGTACATCTCGCGAACGGTGTCTTCGATCATGCCCTGCACGGCCTTGTCGGGATCGCCGCCGCCGATCGTCTCGACCATCTCGGGGTCGATCGGCAGGTCGCTGGTGAGGTACCGGCCGAAGATCGCGCTCGCGGACTCCTCGCCGGGTCGCTCGATCTTGATCTTCACGTCGAGGCGTCCCGGACGCAGGATCGCGGGGTCGATGAGATCCTCGCGGTTGGAGGCACCGATCACGATGACGTTCTTGAGGGTCTCGACACCGTCGATCTCGGCCAGCAGCTGCGGCACGATGGTGGACTCGATGTCGGAGCTGATGCCGCTGCCGCGGGTGCGGAACAGTGATTCCATCTCGTCGAAGAAGACGATGACGGGCCAGCCCTGCTCGCTCTTCTCGCGGGCTCGCTGGAACACCATGCGGATCTGACGTTCGGTCTCGCCGACGTACTTGTTGAGCAGCTCGGGACCCTTGATGTTGAGGAAGAAGCTGCGGGCCTCGCGATCGCCCGACACCTCGGCGACCTTCTTGGCCAGGCTGTTGGCGACTGCCTTGGCGATGAGGGTCTTGCCACAGCCGGGAGGGCCGTAGAGCAAGATGCCCTTCGGTGCGGGCAGGTCGTACTCGCTGAAGAGCGCCTGGTGTACGAACGGCAACTCGACCGCGTCGGTGATCTGCTCGATCTGGTCGTCGAGGCCGCCGACATCGTTGTAGGAGACGTCCGGAACCTCTTCGAGGACGAGCTCCTCGACATCGGGGCGGGGCAGGCGCTCGAGCACGATGCCGGCACGGGGCTCGATCAGCACGGAGTCGCCGGAGCGCAGCGGACCGTCGAGGACGTCCTCGCCGAGCTCGACCACGCGGTGCTCGTCGGCGCGGCCGACGATCATCGCTCGCCGACCGTCCTCGAGGACCTCCTTGATGGTGGCGATCTCGCCGGTGGTCTCGGGACGGCGGGCCATCACGATGTTGAACGACTCGTTGAGCACGACCTCCTGGCCCCGCTCGAGCGAGCCGAGGAGGTCGGGCTGCACCGCGACGCGCATCTTGCGACCGCCGGCGTGCACGTCGACGGTGTCGTCATCGTTGAGGCCGAGGACGGTGCCGTAGCCCGACGGCGGCTGGGTGAGTTTGTCGACCTCGTCGCGCAGGGTCGCGATGTGCTCGCGGGCCTCACGCAGGGTGTAGGTGAGCTTCTCGTTCTGGGAGACGGCCTGGGCGAGCTGGCCCTTCGTCTCGAGCAGGCGCTCCTCGAGGGTGCGCACGCGCTTGGGCGAATCCTGCAGGCGCCGCCGCAGGGCGGTCACCTCGTCTTCGAGCTCGGCTGCGACCATGCGCAACCGGTTGATCTCCGATGCCGCGCTCTGCTCGTCCACGGAACCCTCCGTTCGTCGCCTCGGCGCCACCATAGACGGGGCGTCGTCGTTCTGTTCGGCACATTCGCGCACGACGGGAGTCTCCGCCACGCTGGGTGGGACGGTGTGGCGGATCTCATAGTCCCCGTGTACTCGATTGCACATCCAACGCTGTACAATCGTTCCGCACAAGGCGAGCCCACCTCCGGGCGAGCATCGAGCGTGAGGTACAGCGCATGAAGGTTTGGATCGATCAGGATCTCTGCACTGGTGACGGTCTCTGCGAAGAGATCGCCCCCGACGTCTTCACCCTCCTCGACGACGGCCTGGCCTACGTCAAGGAAGGCGACAAGGTTTTCTCGGATCCCGGCGGCCCCGAGGGTCTCGCCGTGGTGAAGGCCGGTCAGGAAGAGGCGACCATCGAGTCCGCCGAAGAGTGCCCCGGCGAGTGCATCTTCATCGAGGTCTGATCGTCAGCACCCAGAACTGAGTCGGAGGGAGGGCCTCGGTCCTCCCTCCGTCGCGTCCAGCACGCGGTCCGGAGGTCGGGCCCGTCAGCAGTCGGGGATCGCGAGGTTGGCGTTGAAGCCATCGGCGATCAGCGACTCGAGCCGCTCAGCCCGCACGGCGTAGGCGACACTGCTGCCCCGCGTCGTGGTCGCATATGCGACACCCACGACCGTGCCGGCCGCGTCGACGAGCGCTGCGCCCGAGTCGCCCGCCTCGATCTGGGCGGCGAGGAGCCACGACCGGCGTTCGATCCGGTCCTCGCTGGCGACCGCTTCGATCCGTACCGTCACCGGCCGGTCGATGCGAAACGGTGTCGGGTCGACCTCGGGACCCGGCTCCCAGCCGAACACGGCCCCGACGGTGCCGTCGTCGGCCGATCCGAGCGGCAGCGGGGCGAGATCGACGTCGGCGAGACGGATCAAAGCGAGGTCGTCGACCGCGTCGAACGCCACGACGTCGCCGTCGACCGTCGACCCGTCGGCGAACTCGACCGTCGGGTTCGGGAGTCCGATCAGGACGTGGGCGTTGGTCGCGACGAGATCGTCGCTGACCGCGAACCCACTCCCCTCCGTCGTGCGTCCGCACGCGATGCCGCTGATGCGCATGGTCGACCCGACGATGTCGGCCCGGAGTGAGTCGGCGAGCCCGTCGTCGGTCGGCGGAGGCCCGGGGTCCGGCGGCGACGCCAGCGGCGGCCGGTCCGGCGCCGCGTCCTCGACCGGTTCGTCACCGCCGCACCCGGCCGCCAGCGTCACGCCGACGACGAGCACGGACAGGACCCGACGCATCACTCGGCGAGCAACCGGGCGTGGGTCAAGAAGCCGGTGTGGCCGACCATGCGGTGGTCGGGTCGCACGGCCGTGCCGTTGAGGTACCAGCCCCGATGCAGGACCTCGACCGTCTCGACCATGCCGAACCGGGAGTCGTCGAACGCCTCGTGGAGTTGGCTCACCTGGATGATGCTCGGCGTGTAGGCGAGGAAGATGCCGCCGCGGCGAAGCGCGGTCTCCGCGTGCGGCACGACCTGCCACGGCTCGGGCAGATCGAGCACGATGCGATCGAGGTCGGTCTCGTCGATGCCGGCGTAGACGTCGCGGACCTGGGTGCGGTAGCGGTCGAGCACCTCGGCGCCGAGGAACCGAGCGACGGCGTCGCGAGCGTGCTGCTCGAAATCCTCTCGGAGCTCGTAGCCGACGATGTCGGCCCCCGCCCGCAGCATCCCCATCGAGAGTGCGCCCGACCCCAGGCCCGATTCGAGGACCCGAGCGCCGGGGAAGATGTCGGCCTGGATCAGGATCGGCCCGATGTCCTTCGGGTACACGACCTGCGCGCCGCGGGGCATCTTGAGGACGAAGTCGGTGATCGTCGGACGGATGGCGATGAAGACCATCCCCCGGCTCGACCGATAGGTCTCACCTTCGGGCTTGCCGATGAGTTCGTCGTGTGGGAGCACGCCGGAGTGCGAGTGGAACTCGCCACCGTCCTTCAGATCGATCAGGTAGCGCCGCTTCTTGCGGTCGATCAACAGCACCGGTTCGCCGGCTTGCAGGGGCCCACTTCGGCTCACGGGGCGACCTCCTCGGGTTTGCGCCCGAGCTTCAGCGGGACGGGACGGGTCGCTCGTTCGGTGAGGGCACAGAACGAGCAGAAGTCGTTGTTGGTGGGGGCGCCGCAGCGTTCGCAGGGCTGGAGGGTGACGTCGTCGCGCTCGGCCTCGGCTGCGGCGAAGCGATCCTGGGCCTGGCTCAGGAAGCGGAAGTAGAACTCGAACTTCGCTCCGGGCGAGGTGCGCTCGAGCTCGTTGAGCTGCTCTTTGTAGGCGAGGTGCTTGTTCCCCACCGCCATCGGGCACTCGTCGATCAGATAGTCGATGCCGCGGAGCACGCAGTAGGCGGCGGTCTCGCGTTCGGTGAGCCGCACCAGCGGCTTGGCCTTCTTCGGGAAGCCGTCGCGGGCCGGCAGCATCGGCGCCTGGCGTCCGAGATAGTCGGTGTGCCAGTGCAAGACGTTGCCCATCAACACCGCGGCCTCGTCGTCGAGGTTGTGTCCGGTGACGATCGCGTCGTAGCCCCCGCGACGCGCAGCCTCGTCGAAGAGGTGCCGTTTCGACAGGCCGCAGGCCGAGCAGGGCGCCCGCTTGGCAGCGCGGCTGCCGTGGGGCACGTCGAAGCCGTGGTCGCGGAGGAGATCCTCGGTGTGCAGGGTGAGGCCGCGGGCATCGGCGAAGCGACGGGCATAGCTGGCCGAGGCATCGCTGTACTCCCCGATGCCGAGCCCGACGTAGAACCCCTCGGCGTCGTAGCGGAGCTCGTGGAGGATGTCCCACACCGCCAGGCTGTCCTTGCCGCCGCTCACCGCGACCAAGACCCTGTCGCCGGGTTCGAGCATCGAGAACTGCTTGATCGCCTTCGCGGTCTGGTCGCGACACAGTTTCACGAAGTGCTCGGCGCAGAAGTTCGCGTTGTGACGACGGATGTCGATCACCGCCGGGCCGCGGCAGACCCGGCACTTCACGAGGCGCTCCCGCCCGAGATGACCGAACGGATCTCCACCACCGCGTCGGCGCCGAGGGTCGTGTCGGCCGGCACGAGGGTGCCGTTCTCGATCACGAGGTGACTCTCGCGGTTGATCTCCAGGCGTTCGAGGAGCGCGCCGACGGTCAGCGGGCCGTCGATCTCGAGCTCCCGCGTCGGATTGCGGAGCAGGACCTTCACGCCGCGGGGCCGCCCCTGCGGCGACGCTCCTTCTTCGGCGGCGCGATGTGGGTGATGACGAACGACTCGCCCGGCTGGAGCGACTCGCCGAACTTCACCGGCGCATCGCCGCGCTTGGTGACCTTGCCCGACCACGCCGCGAGCCGCAGCAGCCCGAACACGACGAGCCAGGGCCGGCTGCCGCCCAACAGACCCTTGCGGGTCGCGTTGAAGCGGACGGTGCGCTTCAGGTACGCGGGGCCGAACGAGCGCGCCGCCATCAGATCCGCCGGATCTCCACGACGGTGGACTTGGTGGTGCCGACCCGCTTGCCGATCACGTAGGCGAGGAACAACAGCAGCAGCCCGGCGCCGACGGCGGCCGGGATGATCTTCGGCTTGGCTTCGTCGACCTGGCCCTGGATCTCGTTGGAGAGGTCGCGGAAGCCCGATTCGATGTCGTCGCGGGTGATCTTCGGAGTGTCGTCAGCCATCAGAGGGTCTTCTTCGTGATGCGCCAGGCGAGCAGGCCGATGCTCACGACCAGCGCCAGGAGGGTGAACAGGTACGGCAGCCACGACAGGTTGCCGGTCATCCAGGAGCCGCCTTCCTCCTGGAGGAAACGCAGCAGGGCGAGGGTCATGGCGATGCCGCCGAGCATCAACAAGACACTGCCGAGCAGACCGAAGCCGATCCAACGGCCCGCGCCCTTGAGTGGCTCGGTGGTCTCTTGCCTCGCGTAGTTCTTGATCAGGTCGAAGAGGTCGCCGACCCCTTGCTTTTCAGCCATGCCATCCCTGTCCGTCGAAAGCGAAGAGCCGCCAGCCTACCGGTCGTCGTCGCCGAGGGCGTCGAGCAGTTCGCGGCGCTCGTCGATGACCCGGCAGGCGGCCGCGCTGCGGGTGACCGGATCGGTGGCGCGCAGCAGGGCGGCGGTGTCGAGCGGGCCGAGGCCGCTGAAGGCGATCAGGCGCCAGATCGACGTGTCGAGATGTTCGGGGTCGATCGGCGGCACGTCGATGTCGAGACCGGGCTGCGCGCGCCGGGCCGAGTCGACGAGCGCATGCACCGCCGACGCCAGGTTGGCCGCGGCCATGTCGAGACCCTCGTCGACGACCTCGTCGGGCCAATCCGACACCATCGCCCGGGGATACGGCGCATCGTCGAGCCACTGTTCGATGCGGATGCGGCGGGTGCCGACCGCGACCAGTGACACGAGGCCGTCGGGCAGCCCGCCCATCTCGAGCACCCGGACGACCACACCGACGTCGGCGCGGATCTCGTCGCCGCCGACCTCGCGACCGCGTTCGATCCCGACGATGCCGAAGTCAGCCTCGATCTCGCCCTGGAGGTGCTCGGCCAAGGCGAGGTAGCGGGGCTCGAACAACTGGAGCGGGATGAGCTGGCCGGGCAGCACGGGCTGTTCCAACGGGAACATCGGGAGTTCGTAGGCGCTCATCCGGCCGGGCTCACCGGGGCGAGGTCGTCGAGGTCGGGGCCGTAGGGATGCCCGGTGATCGCATCGAGCATCGCGGCCTGGAGCGGATTGCAGAACTCGTAGGGGCCGACCGGCTCGGTGCCCTCGGGTGCGTCCTCGGCCACGACCAGGCGGCTCGGATCATCAGCGAGCATCGTGAAGGTCAGGCGTTCGCCGTTGGGGGCGTCGAACCAGCCGGTGAGTCCCGTGGTCGAGCCCTTGGCGACCGCGAAGACGTGGAGGTCGTCGTCGGCGGAGCCGGCGCAGCGGGCGACGGGGCCGTCGGCGGCCCGGGGGATCACCGCGTTGCCGACGCCGTCGGGATCGACCACGGTCGCGTGGATCATCTCGCACGTGGTGGCGTTGAGCGTCGATCGGCCCGAGCCGTCGAGGTAGGCGGTAGTGGTGATGTCGAAGGGCAGCCCGGCGAAGTTGAAGCCGTTGCCGACGGCCAGGGCGAAGATGACCGCCTCGCGTTCGGCCGACGTGCCGCTGCGGATGCCGTACTCCTTGAGCAGCATCTCGGCGGTGGTCGCGTCGACGAGCGAGGAGGCGATGATGTCGTCGAGCGGCGGGCTGTCGATGACGGCGAGGGTCTCGCGCTCGGCGATCGGCGGAGCGACGCCGTCCTGGGCACTGCGCAGCACGGTGATGCCGGCGAATTCGAGGATGTCGTCGAAGAACGCCGCAGCCGACTGCGACGGGTTGGACGCCCGCTCGTTGAGGGTCGGATCGATGACGTCTTCGGGCCAACCGACGAACCCGTCGTTGAGCAGCAGCGCGGAGAGCGGGCCGACCTCGTTGGTCTCTCCCCCGCTGCGATCCCAGACGTCGACGTCGCCGTCGGCCGTCTCGACCGAGGCGCCGTAGTAGTCGCGTTCGTTGGGGGCGTACTTGCTCTCGTCTCCGATGATGCGACCCTGGACAGACACGATGTTGCGCTCCTGCAACCAGGCGAGGGCGTCGGTGGCGAGCTGGTCGAAGTCGGTGAAGACACGAGCGTTGTCGAAGCGGTCGGCGTACGCGCGGGTGGCGAGGCCCGGATCGCCACCCCCGATGATCCAGATGTCGCCCTCGAGTTCGGCGGTGCCGTCCTCTTCGTCGACGGTGATGACCGCCTCGGTCGAGATCGCGATCTCGGTGCGGAAGCCGCTCCCGCTCCCGGCGGCGTCGATGACCGATGCCGTGACCAGACGATGCAGCTCGGCGGTGGGCAGGGCCACGCCGAGGTTGCTGCCCGCGAGCTGCTCGCCCGCCCGCTCGACGAGCACGCAGCTGGTGCTCGGGGTGGTCCCGGTGGCGAGGACCGAACTGATCGCGTCGGTGAGGAGCTCGTCGGACTCCGGGGAGCGCAACCACTCGGGTGCGCGGCGTGCCGAAAGGAGCGGGGTCGCGAGCTCCGCTTCGCCCGAGACCTCGGTGGCTCGACCCGGGTCGGCGTCCTCGTTGGCGCGGTTCGTCTGCACCAGGCCGGCGATGGCGATCGCCAGCAACAAGATGGGGAGGAGGAGCCGTCGCATCGGTCCGACAGGCTAGGCCGCGAGCGAGTCGAGATCGCGG
>JBCBYI010000149.1:0-10577 GCA_039815945.1 Actinomycetota bacterium
GGATGAGCTCGCGTTCGCTCACGGGCCGACGAACGCCGTCTCGCCGTCGACCACGACCCGACGCACCCGCGGCGGCCCGGCGTCCGCCGGTGGGTCGACGACCACGATGTCGGCGAGGTGACCTGCGGCGAGGCGGCCCCGGTCCCCCAAACCGGCCACATCGGCCGGGACGGTGGAAACCGCCCGCCAGGCATCGCCCATCGAGGCAAGCCCCTGCTCGGCCAGACAGAACGGAGCGGCCAGCAACGACGGATAGTGATAGTCCGAACACAGCAGATCGCCGGCGCCGGCCGACCAGGCGTCGCGGACCGAGAGGTTGCCGAGGTGAGAGGTGCCGCGGACGAGGTTGGGGGCGCCGAGCAGCACAGCGATGCCGTTCGCTCGGTACTGCTGGGCCAGCTCGATCGTCGTCGGGAACTCCGCCATCGCGACACCGAGGGCGAGATCACGCTCGAGGTCCTCGAACGTGTCGGCGTCATGGCTGGCCGTCACACACGACGACTCGCCTGCGACCTCGGCGAGCCGCCTCTCTTGCGCGCATCCGTGATCTCGACGCGTCAGTGCATCGGCGTGCAGCTGGTCGAAGCGCTCCGCTGAGACCCCGGCTCGGCCGATCTGCGTCGCAGAGATCGCGTGATCGGTGTGGTCGTTGTAGGACAACATCGTCACCACGCCGTCGGCGATCCACGCCTCGAGTTGCTCCAGGTCGGCGGTGTTGGCGCGTTCGTGACGGACATGCAGCTCCAGCCGCGGGGCCGAGGTCGTTCGACGAGCACAGGCATCGACGAGCGCGACGAGCATCTCGCGGCTTCGAAGGCCGGGCTCCCAGCTGTCGGTGGCCGACAGGTAGGCCGTCGTGATCCCGGCGCCGAGCAACTGCACGTCGTTGGCGGCCATCGCGAGGTCGCAATCGATGGCCACGCCGCCTCGCGGCATGATCGCCCGCTCGAAGGCGTCGCCGTGAACGTCGATGATGCCGGGACCGACGAGCGCCTCGCCCACGTCGTCGGCGAGCATCGAGTCGGCGGCGGGTCCGGTCACCACCTGTGTGATCCGCGCGCCGTCCCACTCGACGACCCCAGGGACGGGATCCGGGGATCCGTCGATCAACAACCGTCCTCGCAACGCTGACATGAGCGGGATCGTACGACTCGCGGGTGAACCGGATCCCAAATATGGATGAAGCTCGGTCAAAGTAGTTGTCATGACAACTTGGATGTTCGATGATCGCGTCATGACCGACGGCGAGGCGATCGAGGAATGGAAGCGGGACGGCTACATCAAACTCCCCACGCCCCTCGACCCGTCGACGCTCGACGATCTACGAACCTTCACCGACGCCATCGCAGCCGGCGATCCACGGCTCGACGGGGCCGACCCGGTACTCGTCCACCACGAGCAGACGATCCACGGGGTCGCCATCACGCGGGCCGAGAACCTCGTCCCGAACCACGACGGCTTCCGGGCCCTCACGTCGTCGGGGCTGCTCGTCGAGGCTGTGGGCCGACTCTTCGGTGAGCCGGCCGTGCTCTACAAGGAGAAGATCAACTTCAAGCAGCCAGGCGGAGCGGGGTTCGCACCGCACCAGGACGCCACCGCCTACAAGTTCGCCGACGACCACATCACCGTCATGCTGGCGATCGACGCTGCGACGCTCGCCAACGGCTGCCTCGACATGGTGTCGGCGCGTCATGACGAGATCCTGGCGACCGACGGCGACGGCTGCATCGATCCCGACATCGCCGCCACGCTGGACTGGCGACCGATCGAACTCGAACCGGGCGACCTGCTGGCCTTCAGCTCTCGAACACCGCACCGGAGTGGGCCGAACACGAGCGAACGACCGCGCCGGGCGCTCTTCATGACCTTCAACCGCCGCCGGGCGGGCGACCACCGGGCCGCCTACTACGCGGACAAGGTCCGCCACCTGGCCGAACACGCCGGCACCGGCACCGGCACCCAGCGGGTCTCGACGATCGGCCACTTCCAGGGGGTGGCCCCCGCATGAGCCGGACGGTCGTATGGCACCACCTGCGGGCGCCGGCGGAGATCGCCGACGCCGTGATCGCGTTGATCCTCGACAAGGGGCAGAGCCGCTACGACGAGTCCGTGACCCAGATCGAGCACGCGCTTCAGTGCGGCGCCCATGCGATGGCGGCAGGGGCGGCCGACACCGTCGTCGTCGCGGCGTTCCTGCACGACATCGGCCACCTCCTGCTCGACGAGCACGACGAGAACGGCGACTTCCTCGACGCCGACCTGCATCACGAGAACGTCGCTGCGCGGTTCCTGGCCACCTGGTTCGGCGAGGCCGTCACCGTCCCGATCGAACTCCATGTCCCCGCCAAGCGCTACCTCTGCGCGATCGAGCCCGACTACGCGGCCGGGCTGTCCGCGGCGTCAGTGCGCAGTCTCCGCGTTCAGGGCGGCGCAATGACGCCGACCGAGATCGCCGCCTTCGAGCGACGGCCACACCACGAGGTCGCGATCGCCATCCGGCGTTGGGACGACGACGCCAAGGTCGCCGGCGCGCCGGTGCCCGACATCGAGGACTTCCGCCGACGGATCATCCACGAACTCGCACGATCGGGCGACGCACGATGAGCGCCATGCCGGTCATCACCTACCACGAACTCGCCGACGAACTCGCCGAGGAGATCGAGTCCCTCGCGCCCGGCGATCGCCTTCCATCGGAGAACGAACTCGTGGCGAGCTACGGCGTCAGCCGAATCTCGGCCCGCGCCGCCCTGCAAGAACTCGAACGGCGCATGCTGGTTCGCCGCACCCGGGGTTCGGGCACACGGGTTGCGCTCCGTCTCGCGTACCCCTTGCGTTCCGGCATCACCCCGAGCTGGGGCCAGATCGTGCGTGAGGCCGGACACGACCCCACCTACGTCGTCGACGTCATCCGATCCGAGCGGGCGAATACGGCCATCGCCGCCACCTTGCTCATCCCCCGAGGGCGAACCGTCACCAGGGTCCAACGCCGACTGTTCGTCGATGGCGAGGTCGGCGCCTGCCAGACCCACTGGTTCCCGGTCGATGAGGTCCCCGATCTCGCCGAACACCACGCCCCCGCCGGCTCGCTCGCCGGCACCCTCACCGGTCACTACGGCATTCGGCTCGATCGGGCGTGGTCGCGAGCGAAGCTCGCCGTCCCCACGGTCGAGATCGCGGCCGACCTCGAACTCACCGGCCGCCCGCCGAGCTGGCGGGTCGAGTCGGTCAACCACTGTCTCGACCGACAGCGCCCGGTCGAATACGCCATCGCCTGGAACCGGGCCGACGTGTTCGACGTGATGCTCGAACTCGGCCCGACCGACGGGCCGCACGAGGAGACTCGATGACCTCATCCGCCACGACCGACCGGGCGGCCATGCTCGCGCAGGCCGACCCCGAGGCGCTCGCGACCGTCGCCGACGAGTGCCTGGCCGGCGCACCGATGCCCGACATCCACCACGGCCCCGACGTCGGCACCGTCGTGCTCACCATGCGGGAGCCGGTGGAGACCACCCGGTTCCATCTCGGCGAGGTGCTCGTCACCCGCTGCCAACTGGAGCATCGCGGTGTGACCGCCTGGGCGATGCGGATGGGCGATGACCGGGCTGCCACGCTCGCCGCCGCGATCTGTGATGCCGAGGCGACCGCAGGTGGTCCTGCCGCCGCCTCGGTCGAGCGACTCGTGGCGGAGACCGACGAACAGCTGCGTGCGGCCCGAGCCGAGGAGTGGCACGAACTCGAACCCACCATCGTCGCATTCGAGGAGATGGACTGATGGCCGCACCGATCCTGACCGGAGCGCCGAGCCAGGTCGCTTTCGACGCCATCCTCCGATCCCTCGCCGAGCCCGGCTCGATCCGTCAGCTCCCGCCGCCGCCCGGCACTGACGTTCCCGCCGCCGCCATGGTGGCGCTGGCGTTGGGCGACATCGACCTCGGCGTCTCGGTCGACAACGACCCTGCACATCCCGTCGCGCAGGCCCTTCGCGCTGCGACGGGCATGAACATCGTCGGCGAGCCCGACGCACAGTTCGTGGTATGCACCGACGGGTCCGTGCCGGTGGGCGTGATGCGCACCGGCACGGCACTCGTGCCCGAGGACGCTGCCCGGCTGGCCATCGCCGTCGACGACCTCGCCACCGACGGCCCCCATGCCGTGACGCTCGAGGGTCCCGGCGTCGACGGCTCGACCAGCCTCGCAGTCGACGGCCTCGCCCCCGACGTGCTGCTGCAGCTCGGCCGGGCGTCCGGCGAGTTCCCGACCGGTGTCGACACCTGGTTGATCACCCATGACGGCCGGATCGCCGCAATCTCGCGCAGCACCACCGTGACCCTCTCCACCGACGAGAATGGAGCCCACTGATGGGATACGTCGCCGCGAAGGGTGGCTTCGACGCCATCCAAGCCGCCGAGACACTGGTGCGCCGTCGCCGGATCGAAGGCCGCAGCTCCTGGCTCGAGCTCGACCAGATCATCGACCGACTCCGCTACTCGGTCGACCGGGTCATGGGCGAGGGCGGCCTCTGGGACGAAGAACTCTCGGCTCGGGCGTTCCGCCAGGCCGAGGGCGACGTCATCGAGGCCGCCCACCTGATCCGAGCGCATCGATCGACCCTCCCCCGCTTCGGGTACACGCGCGTGGTCGACGCCGACGAGATCGACGTGCTGCGCCGCATCGTCCCTGCGTTCCGCGAACCACCGGGACCCCAGCTGCTCGGCAGAACCCTCGACTACACCGGTCGCCTGCTCGATCAGACCTCCGAGGACGAGGGTCGTCGCCAGGCTGCCGAAGCCGCCGCCGCCCGCCGTGAACGCATCACGGTGACCGATGTCGGCCCGACCCCGGACGGCGACGAACAGCGGGTGCCCGGACGCCTCATCGATGTCCTACGCAACCTCGACGCCCTGGTCGACCGGCGACGCGACGACGATCCCGACCCGGTCGACATCAGCCGGGTCGCCGCCCGTCCTGGTGCACCTCGATCAGCCCGCCTGTCGACGATGGCCCGCGCCGAGACCGGCGCCCTGGTGCAGCTCTGGTACCGCAACATCCTCGGTCCCGACCGCAACCTGCACGAGGTGACCCTCGGCGAGGTGCGCCATGGCCGCCTGCCGGTCGAGGTCGAGAACCCGCTCACCGGCGAAACGGTCGGCATCGGCTCGGTCCGCGTGACCGAGGTCGAGGCCATCGAGGATCTCGATGGTGTCGAGGAGGACCGCACCCGCTTCGACGTCGGCTACGGCATCTGCCTGGGCCACAACGAACGCAAGGCGATCGCGATGGCCAACCTCGACGTCGCCGTCGACCGCGCCTCGGGCGAGGGCCCGCTCGAACAATCGGTGCTGATGACCACCGACGGGCTCGATGCGTCGGGCTTCCTCGAGCACCTCAAGCTCCCGCACTACGTCACGTTCCGCTCGATGATGGAGCGCAAGACGGCGATGCGCGATGCCGCGGCCGGCACCAAGCGCGACGAACGACTCGCCCAGGGCCGCTCCGACTGCGAGGTCACCGATCTGTCCGGCGACGGCGGGTCGACCGCCGAGACCACGGAGATGGCCCGATGAGCCTCGCCGAGGTGCTGGCCGCCACCGAAGCGTCGCAGACCAGCGAGGTCGCCGTCGAGCTGACCCCGATCCTCGACGAGTCGTCCAAGCGCGAGATCCGTCGAGCCGTGCTGACCGCCGTCGCCGTGCCCGGCTACCAGGTGCCGTTCGGGTCCCGGGAAATGCCGGTCGCCCGAGGCTGGGGTTCCGGCGGCCTGCAGATCACCCTCGGGATCGTGGGCGACGACGACGTCGTGAAGGTCTATGACCAGGGCGAGGACGGCGGCGTGAACGCGGCGAACCTCCGCCGGCTGATCCGCCGGTCCGAAGGGGTCGACACGACCACCGACGCCCGCGACGCCTCGGTGATCCAGACCCGCCACCGGGTGCCCGAGGACGAACTCGTCGACGATCAGATCCTCGTCTTGCAGGTGCCGGTGCCCGAGCCGCTGCGCGGCATCGAACGCGACATGAACGAGCTGCGCCGCATGCATGCCGAGGCCGACTACGCCCGCATGTGGGTGAGCCTCTACGAGGACATCGTGCGCAACGGCGTCATCACCCGCACCACCGGCTACCCATGCCTCGTCGACGGCCGCTACGTGATCGCCACCACCCCGATCCCGCGCTGGGACGTACCGCCGCTGCATCAGGCGAAGTTCCTGTCGCTGTTCGGCGCCGGCCGCGAGAAGCGCATCTACGCGATCCCGCCCCACACCGACGTCGAGCCCTTGACCTTCGACGACGTCCCCTTCGAGGTCGAGGAGGTGTCCGAGCCCTGCCGGTGCGGCTTGATCCAGCCCGGCGACGGTCGGGGCGCCTACCTCGTCGAACTTCCCGCCCAGGACGGGTCGTCGCAGTGGGTCTGCAGCGACACCGACTGGTGCACCCGCCACCGGGTCGAGAACGGCCTTCTGAGTGCCGAGGCGCTCGATGATTCCGAGGAGCTGTGGTGAGCGACTGGATGCTCCGAGTCGAAGGACTCGGCAAGATCTACGGTCCGGGCGGTCCGGCCGACGTCGAGGGCACCGGCCCCGAGTTCGGACGCAGCGTGAGCCCGTCGACCGGCGCCGTCGTCGGCTGCTGGGACGTCGGCTTCGAGGTCGCGGCCGGCGAAGCGCTGGGGGTGATCGGCGAGTCGGGTTCGGGGAAGTCCACCGTGATGCGCTGCATCGCCGGCGACCAGGACGCGACCGTCGGCGCGGCCCACATCCGGTCGGTCGAGAACGGCGAGGCCGACATCATGGGCTTCGACCCGAGCCGTCGGCGGGCGCTTCGGGTCGACGAACTGTCGGTCGTGTACCAGGACCCCTCCGAGGGGCTCGACCTGCACGTCTCGGCCGGTGGCAACGTCGCCGATCGCCTCACCGCCGCAGGGTGGCGCAACTTCGGCGACATCCGTCGACGAGCGGCCGAGCTCCTCGCCCGCACCGAGGTGCCCCTCGACCGGATGGACGATCCCGTCTCGACCTTCTCGGGCGGCATGCGTCAGCGGGTCCAGCTCGCCAAGGCACTGGCGAACCGGCCCTCGGTCGTGCTGCTCGACGAGCCGACGACCGGCCTCGACGCATCGGTCGCCGCTGGTGTGCTCGATCTGATCCGCGATCTGCTGCACGAGACCGGCATCGCCGCCGTCGTCGTCAGCCACGACTTCTCCGTGATCGAGATGCTGACCCGCCGCTCGGTCGTCATGCACCACAGCCGCATCGTCGAGGCCGGACTCACCGACCAGCTGCTCGAAGATCCGCAACATCCATACAGCCAGCGCCTCGTCGGCGCCGCCCGGGGGTGACCATGCCGTCGAACAATCTCCTCTCCATCCGTGGCCTGGAGAAGTCCTTCACGCTCCACGCCGTCGACGGCCGCGTGGTCAGAGGTCTCCGCGGCGTTGACCTCGACCTCGTGGAAGGCGAGCACGTGGCCCTCGCCGGCCGCTCCGGCGCCGGCAAGTCGAGCCTGCTCAAGTGTGTGCACCGCACCTACGTCGCCGACGCCGGCGTCGTGCTCTACCGCACCGCCGACGGCCGGGCCGTCGACCTGTTGTCGATGACCGACAGCGAGGTCGCCGACCTCCGCAGCGAGCAGATCGGCTATGTGTCGCAGTTCCTTCGGGCGGAACCCCGGCGCGGCGTGCTCGACGTCGTCACCGGTGCGGCCCGCCGCATGGGCGTGCCCGAAACCGAAGCGCGCGAGCGAGCCGCCGACGTCTTGCGCCGGGTCAACATCGACGAGTCGCTGTGGTCGACCTATCCGACGCTGCTGTCGGGTGGCGAGAAGCAGCGGGTCAATCTCGCGGCGGGCATCGTCGAGGCCCCGCGCCTGCTCTTGCTCGACGAACCGGTCTCCGCACTCGACCCGGCGAACCGGGTCGCCGTACTCGACATCCTCTCCGACCTCACCGCCCGCGGTGCGACGGTGCTGAGCGTCTTCCACGACATCGAGGCGATGCGGCGGCTGGCCGACCGCGTCGTCGTGATGGAGGACGGCCTGGTCGTCGACCAGGGCGAGGCCAACCTCGTCCTCGATCGAAACCTCGAGCGCGAGCTCGTCTGACCCCCGACCCCTTCCCCCGAACGAGGCTCCCGATGATCACCGCCATCACCGACGTCCGCGTCGTGCTTCCCGACGCCATCACCGACTCCGCAACCGTCGTCATCGACGACGGTCGCATCGCCGAGATCACGACCGGCACCGCACCCGACGGCGCCCGCTCGGGCCACGGCGCCCTGCTCCTCCCCGGCCTCGTCGACAGCCACAGCGACGGGCTCGAGAAGGAGATCGCGCCTCGCCAGACCGTCCGCTTCCCGCTCGACTACGGGCTCCGGTCCTTCGAGGGTCGGGTGCGGGCGGCGGGCATCACGACGATCTGTCACGGCGTCGGGTACCAGGAGAAGGCCAAGGCCGGCCGTTCGGTCGAGCGCGCCCGTGAGACCGTCGCCGCCATCGCCGCTCGCGATCTCGACCGAGACGCCGGTGTCGACCACCGGGTGCTGTACCGCTTCGAGGCCCGCGATCCCGAAGCCCTGACGCCACTGCTCGAAGATCTCGGATCGTTGGGACAGGACGGCATCGCCCCGCTGCTGAGCTTCGAGGACCACACGCCCGGTCAGGGACAGTTCCGCGACCTCGCCCAGTACGAAGCCGCGGTCGATCCCACCGCCCTGCCCGAGGGCGAGACGCCGCAGTCCTACGTCACCCGGCTCAAGGCCGAGGGCGATGCGCTGCTCGCCAGCCGCCACGAGAACCGGGCCCGGATCGCACCCCTCGCCCACGACGGCGCCATCCGCCTGCTCGCCCACGACCTGGAGACGACCGACGACGTGGCCGAGGCCGTCGACGCAGGCGCCACCATCGCGGAGTTCCCGCTGTCGATGGACGTCGCCAAACACGCCAAGGCCGCGGGCATGACCACCGTGATGGGCGCACCCAACGCCCTTCGGGGTCACTCGCACTCCGGCAACACCTCGGCCCGCGATCTCGTCGCCGCCGGCCTGTGCGACGTCATCGCGTCGGACTACATGCCGTCGGCGATGCTCGCGGCCGCCTTCGCCATGGCCGACGCCGAGATCTGCACCCTGCCCCAGGCGGTCGCGCTGATCACCGCCGGACCGGCGACGATGATCGGCACCCCCGAGCGGGGCCGGGTCGAGGTCGGTGCCCTCGCCGATCTGATCCTCGTCGACGATTCGGGGCAGTGGCCGGTCGTGCTCGACGTCCACCGGGCCGGCGACCATGTCGCCCGCAGCGGCTTCGGCGCATGACCGATCCCCACCCGGCGCTGGTGGCCGCGTCCGCGGCTGCGTCCGCAGCGTGGGCCGACGCCGTCGCTCGTTACAGCCGCGACGAACTCCTCGAAGCGGTCGCCGACGGGGCTGACGGCACACCATCGTCTCGGATCGACGTCATGGTCGAGGCCGAGATCCTCCGGGCGGTCGAGCCCTTCGGCCTCGACATCGTCAGCGAGGAGATCGGCCACGTCGACAACGGCTCGTCCACGGCCATGGTCGTGGATCCGGTCGACGGCACCGGCAACGCCACCGCCGGTATCCCGATCTCTGCGTTCACGGCCGCCATCGCCGTCGACGGCCGGTTCACCGAGGGGCTGACCCACTGGTTCGCCGACGGCCGAACGTGGTGGGCCCATGCCGATCAGCCGATGGCGTTGTCGACGTCGGGTCGCATCGAACTCGACGGTGCCCTGCTCTCGATGATCCGTCCCAAGGGGGACGGTGCCGGATTCATGGCCCTCGCCGGTCGGGCGTCGCGGATCCGGGTGCTGGGCTCGTCGTCGATCGAGGCCGCACTGGTCGGCGACGGCGTGCTCGACGCCTTCGTCGATGCGGGAAGCCGCACCCACCGCCTCGTCGATCTTGCCGCCGCCGCGGTGATCGTCGAACGGGCCGGCGGGGTGGTGCTCGACGTGCACGGCGAACCGCTCTCGTTCACCACCGAAGTCGACACCCGGTGGTCCGGCGTCGTCGCCGCCACCCCGGAACTCGCAATGGCGATCGTCGAGGAGGTCCGCGCCGCGATCGGTGCCGGCTGAGGCTCAGGCCAGCCCCGAGCCGCCGGGCCGCACGGCCGGCATCCAGCGGGGGCCTGCCGTCTCGTTGATCCGCCGTACGAACGCATCCTGATGGGGCTCGACCAGATCGAGCAGCGTCACTGTCGTCGCCTCTCCGATCGCGTGCCACACGGGGGCCGTGAGTGCGTCGGTGCGGCGTTCGAGATCGAGTCGGAGCGCTCGTCCGGCGTCGCTGAGCCGGCCGTCCGCGGCGAGGCCCCGAGCCTGGAGCCGACTCCAGGCTGCCGCGACAGTTTCGTCGTCGCCGCCGCGGCTTCGGGCGATCCACTCCTCGTCGCCATACTCGTCGACGTCGATCATGGCGGAGTGGAGCAGCCCGGCCTCGACGTCGTCGATGCCCTCGCTCGCGAGCAGCGCCCAGTGGTTGTCGCCACGAAGCTCGCGAATACAGTTGATCGCGTGCCAGGCCGACAGGCCCGGGTGGCGATCGGCGGGTCGGGGCAACG
>JBCBYI010000014.1:0-31098 GCA_039815945.1 Actinomycetota bacterium
GGGGAGTAGAGGCCGCCGCCGGTGCCGGTGGTGATGCCGAGGTTCTTGATGCAGCTGATGTCGTCGTCGGCGAAGCTGGTAGGGGCGACGTCGGCGAAGCCGTGGGGCGGGTCGGTGTCGCAGTCGTTGCCGAGTGCGCGCCAGAGGCGGGCGACGAACGACGCCATCTGTTCACGGGTCACGTTGGCGCCCGGGCCGTAGGTCGTCGCGGAGGTGCCCTGGGTGATCTCCATGCCGTAGATGCAAGCGACGTCGTCGACGGCGAAGGAGGTGGCGGGCATGTCGGTGAACGGGGTGACGGCACGGGGTCGCCACTGGGGGCGCGAGACACTGTCGACACCGAAAGCCTCGGGGCCGAACTCCCTCCGGATCGTGCCGTCCGGTTCGACGATCAGCACCGTGCTGGCCTCGCCGTCCCATCCGTTGATCGCGAGCAGGTCACCGTCGGGAGACCAGCGCGGGTCGCCGTATGCGATCCCGTTCGGTGCCAAGAGCGACCGCTTGCCGGATCCGTCCGGCGCGGCGAGATAGACCTGGTCGTCCTCGCCGTTGACCGAGCCTTCCCACGCGACGAGCGTTCCGTCTGGGGACCACTGGGGCCGCTCGTTGCTCTCGCGGGAGTCGTCGCTCCCGGGGTCGGTCAACTCGCTCGTCGAACCCGTTGCGAGCTCGGTCACGAAGATGCCGGAGAGCGACCAACTGTCGCTGGAGTACCTGCCTCGGTAGGCCACTGCGGTGCCGTCGGGGCTCACGTGATGGTTGCTCGTTCCGAGCACCTTGTCGGCGCCGACCAGCTCGACCACGTCGAGGTCCCCGGTGTCGAGGTCGAGCACGAACAGCGACTCGCGAGCGTCGCCCTCGGAGTCGCCGCTGAACACCAGCCGCGTCCCGTCCGGTGTCACCGCTGGATCGCCGACGTAGTCGGGGCGACCGGCCACGCCGGCGAGGATGTCGCTGACCGCGCCGGACTCGACGTCGGCCTGAACGAGCGTCTGCTCGTCGCCGTTGACCGCCCAGATGATCGACGTGCTGTCAGGCGTCCAGGCGACAGGGAACCGGTTGTCCGCCCGCGAGTTGTACCTACGTGGGTTCGAACCGTCCGCGCCCACGACGATCACACCGCGGACACCGTCGAGCCGGCCCGTCAGGGCGATCAGGGAACCGTCCGGGGACCATTCGGCTCGCGTCAGCTCGTAGAGGCCGGCCGGCACGCTCACCGGCAGTCGGTCACCACCGACCGGATCGCTCGTGAAGACGATGTTCTCGCTGGTCCAGGCGACCCGGTCGCCGACCGGTGACCAGTCGAGCTGTCCGACGGAACTGGCGTTGGGGCGCGCCGCTTCGCTGAAGGCGTAGGCGTTCGCCCCGTCGGCGTCGGCCACGACGGTGATCGACGAGAAGTCGGTGTCCTCGCCCTGCCACGAGATCTGGCTCGCGTCGTGTGACCACCGGATGTCGCGGACCTCGCTCGCCGCCACGCTGGCCGCCGTGGAGAGGTTCGCGCGGTTCTGGCCGCCGCGATCGGCGACGAACACGAAGCTGTCGGATCCGTCGCTCCCGATCCAGGCGATCCGATCCCCGACCGAGGCCCACACCGGCGAGTTGTTCGATGTCGGGTCGGGATCGGCCCCGACGGTCGAGATCACGTTCCGTCCGGTGCCGTCGGCATCAGCGACGATGATCTCCTGATCGCCGGCCCATGCGATCTCGGATCCGTCGGGCGACCAGGTCGGGCTGAAGTTGTCCTCTGGGTCCTCGCCGCCGTCGACCTCGGAGAGCACGGTTCGGCCGCTGCCGTCAGGGGCGACGGTGACGATCTCGAAGTCGCCGTCGATCCGGCTGGTCCAGGCGATCCGGCTGCCGTCGGGCGACCAGGTCGGCGAGAAGTTCGAGGTCGGGAACGGGGCGACGTCGACCTCGGACACGAAGACGGCATCGGTGCCGTCGGCATCGGTGACGACGATGTCGGTCACGCCGTCGATCGAGACGCCGAAGACCAGCGAGGTGCCGTCGGGAGACCAGCCCAGATCGAAGATCGACAGGCTGTCGCCCTCGCCGACACCGAGCTCGATCGGCACCATCCGGCGGTTCGAGCCGTCGGGTCCTGCGATCCAGATCGACTCCGTGGTCTCGCCGACCCACGCGATTTCGCCGCCGTCGGGGCGCCACACGGGGTCACCTGCGGAGTCCGACGCCGGGGCCGTGTCGGACGGCGCGAGGGGGAAGCGAGGGTCGCGGCCGTTCGGTTGGACCAGCGCCTGGCCGTCGATGAAGTCGGTCGACGCCCGGAGCAGGAGTTGATCGCAGCTCGAGCGTTCGGTCGCCGCCGCCGGGCCGGCGACGGCGAGCAGGGCGCCGAACAGCGTCGCGACGAGGGCGGCGGTGACGGGACGGCGGGCGCATCGTGACGGAGACATGCCCCGACCGTACGAACGGCGTTCGCCGCGGTCGACGAGGCCTGCACCACTCTTGGGCTGGGGAGGCCTGCCTCCCCAGCGTCGATCAGGCGACGACCTCGACGAGGATCGCGTGGTAGCCCTCGGCACCGTCGGGGGCGACGTCCTTGGGGCCGACCGGCTGGATGTCGCCGTTCTTGTCGACGGCCCGCACGTCGATGCGGTGCACGCCCGGCGAGGCGTCCCAGTCGGTCTTCCATTGGACCCACGACTCGTCGGTGCCGGGCACGGCGAGATCGCAGACCTGCCATGGCCCCTCGTCGATGGAGATCTCGACCGCCTCGATGCCGCGCACCGGCGACCACGCCACACCTGCGATCGGGGTGACGCCGGCGGTGACCTGGTCACGATGGCGGGGCACGTCGATACGAGACGTGGTCTTCATCGGGCCTTCCTTGGACCATCCGAGGTTGATCCAGTACCCGTTGAACGCCTCCCACGTCGTGAGGTTGATCTCCTCGATCCACTTGGTGGCCGACACGTAGCCATAGAGACCGGCCACGACGAGCCGGGCCGGGAAGCCGTGGCGCACCTGCAGCGGCTCGCCGTTCTGCCCGACGACGAGCATCGCGTTGCGGCCGTCGTACACGGTCTCGGTGGGGAAGCCGGCGGTGAAGTCATCGACGGAGCGGCCCACGATCTGGGTGGCGCCGTCCTGGATGCCGGCGCGGTCGAGCAGGTCGGCGAGGGGAACGCCGGTCCAGACAGCGTTGCCGACGAGTTCGCCACCGATCGGATTGGAGACGCACGACAGCGTGATCGTGCGCTCGACGAGATCCATGTTCAGGATCTCGTCGTAGGTGAGCTCGTAGGGGTTGTCGACCATGCCGGTGAACTTGAGCGACCACGACGCCGGGTCGACCTGGGGGAACGAGAGGGCGGTGTCGATCCGGTAGAACTGGTTGTCGGTCGACGGCGTGACCCAGCTCGACAGGCCGGGGATGTCGAACGGCTCGGAGCTCACCGCGCCGGTGGCGCGCTCGGCGAGCGTCGTCGTGGTGGTCTCGGTGGCCGCTTCGGGCAGCACGATCTCGGCGCGGGCGAGATCGCCCGCACCGGTGCCCTCCACCGCGCGGCCGAGACCGACCCCGGTCAGCGCGACGGCGCCGGCACCGGCGGTCCAGCCCATGAAGGCGCGTCGGGTGTGAGGCGGCTCCAGCGGGCTGGCCAGGATCGTGTCGGCCTCGCCGGGCTCGCCCGCCGTGGCTCGCGCCCGGCGGAGGAGGAAGCGCAGGGTCACGATGCCGAGGCCGGCGGCGACGAGTGCCCAGAACCAGCTGGCGACGAACGGCGACTGCGGGTTGCGGGCGACCGCCCATCCCCCCACGAGCCCGAAGGCGGCGAAGCCCAGAACGCCGAACCGGTCGCCTCGCTTGAGCGCCTGCTCGCCGAGCATGCCGGCGAGCAGGAAAGCGACGAGTGTGATGCCGAGGAGGAGATTGCCCTTGCCGGCGCTGCCCAGGCTCTCGATCGACTCCTCCGCCGCCCAGCCCGGCGTGTAGTCGATGACGAGCTCACCGACCCCCAGAACCAGGCCGGGGATCGTGTCGGAGACTCCCTCGATGAACTGGCCGAACGCCAAGGCCACGGCCGCCGCGGCCACGCCGGACAGTGCACCCATCCACCAGGGTGCCGGGTTCGAGGTCTGCTGGTCAGTCACGAGTTCCACCATGCCGTCTTGCACATGCCTACCGAACGAATCCGGGCCGAAGATGGTTCCCGACCCGACGCGATGGGGCACACTTGTCGCCGTGCCCGACCAAGATCACCGCCCTTGAGCGATCCACTCGTCGAGTGGGGACTCCGCCACGTCGACGCCGACGCGTGGGGTGAGGGCACCCGTCGGGCCCGGGTCGTGCGGGTCGATCGGGGCGAGTGCGATGTCATGACCACCGATGGTCGAGTGCGCGTGCTGTCGGATTCGCAGCGGGCGCAGGGCGAGATCGCGCCGGTCACGGGCGACTGGGTCGAGATCGACGTCACCGAGGGCCTGGGCACCGTCATCGCCCGGGTGCTCCCTCGCCGCACGGCGCTCAGCCGCCGCGACCCGGCCGAGAAGGATCTCGAGCAGGTCTTGGCCAGCAATGCCGACGTCGTCGCCGCCGTGCTCGGGCTCGACCGACCGGTGCAGGCGGGCTGGCTCGAACGACTCCTCGTGATGGCGATCGACAGCGGCGCCGAGCCACTCATCGTGTTGACCAAGGCCGACGAGGCCGCTGCCGATGCGCCGGCGTTCTCGATCGTCGACGCGGTCGCGGGCACCGTCCCCGTCATCGTCACGAGCGTGGTCGACGGCACCGGGCTCGACGAGATCGGGACCCGCATCGGTGCGGAGCGGACCCTTGCCCTCGTCGGCGAGAGCGGGGCCGGCAAGTCCTCGCTCGTCAACGCTCTCGTCGGGGAGGAGTTGCTCGATGTCGGCGAGGTGCGGGCGAACGACGCCGAAGGCCGCCACACGACCACCGCCCGCGAGCTCGTCCTCGTGCCCGACGACGGCGGCATGCTCCTCGACACACCGGGGATCCGCACGCTCGGCCTCTGGGAGGCGGAGCACGCGCTCGATCTGGTCTTCGGCGATCTCGTCGAGCTGGCGCAGCACTGTCGCTTCCGTGATTGCGCCCACCGCGGCGAACCCGGCTGTGCCGTTCAGGCCGCGGTCGACGCCGGCGAGGTGTCGGCGATGCGGGTTCGGCTGTTTCTCGAACTCGTCGATGAACTCGAGAGTCTTCGCGCCCGTGAGGAGCAGCGGGCCCGTCGCCAAAAGGGCGGCGGTCGGCGCCGCCGCTAGGCCGACGCCGACTCCGCTTCGACCGCAGCGAGGGTACGGCGGTCGATCTTGTCGCTCGCGTTGCGGGGCAGTTCGGTGACGATCCTGATCGCCTCCGGCAACTTGTGGTGTGCGAGAGCGGTCTCGCCGTGGGCCCGGAGTTCGTCGAGCGACGGTGGTGCGTCCGGATCGGTCGGGACGACCACCGCGACCCCGATCTCGCCCATCACCGGGTCGGGTCGGGGGACGACGGCCACCTCGGCCACGGCCGGGTGGTCGAGGAGGATGCCTTCGACCTCCATCGGGTACACGTTGTAGCCACCGCGGATGAACATCTCCTTGACCCGGCCACGGAGCCGAAAGACGCCGTTCGGATCCCGCGTGGCGAGGTCGCCGGTGCGCAGCCAGCCGTCGACGAGCGTCTCCGCGGTGCCCTCGGGATCGTTCCAGTAGCCCGACATCACCGCCGGCGACGTGAGCCACAGTTCGCCGATCTGGTCGTCGGCGACGGGGACGCCGTGCTCGTCGCGGATGTCGGCCTCGACGCCGGGCCGGGGCCGCCCGATCGAGTGGAGGGCCTCGTCGTCGGCGGCGTCGAGGGCGGTGCCGAGGCCGATGCCACCGCTCTCGGTCGAGCTGTAGCGAATCGAGTACGGGGCCCCGAAGACCCGACGGGCGCGCTCGACCAGCGGCGGGGGCGACGCGGCGCCGCCGACGACGATCGCCTTCACGTGGCCGAAGTCGTGCTGCTCGACATCGGGGAGGTTGAGCAGGAGCGCGATCTGTGGGGCGACCCCGGTGACCGCCGGCATCTCGTACCGGGTGATCAGGTCGAGGATCGGGCGGGCCCGCCAGCGCTCGAGCAGGTGGGTGGTCCGGCCCGAGGCGAGCATCCACGGCAGCTTGGTCATGAAGCCCACGTGGGCCATCGCCACCGACGAAAGGCCGTGACCGCCACCACCCCAGGCGCCGCCCGTGTCGAGGTCGGCGATCGCCCGCAGTTGCCGGTCGGCGTACCACGCGGCCCGAGGCTGTCCGGTGGAGCCGCTGGTGAAGCAGATGCAGACCGGCCGTTCGGGATCGTCGGGCAACGGCGGCACCGCGGCGGCGTCGGCGACCCGGAACCGGGCGGCGACCGTCGCCGGATCACCACCTGGTTCGACGACCGCGATCGGGGAGTCGATCGGCCCCATCGCCGACGCGGCATCGGGCGACGCGACCACCAGGTCGGCGCCGAGCACGGCGACGCACGATCGCAGTTCGGCGCCGGTGAACCGCGGGTTGAGGCCGGCGGTGACGGCACCGAGCCGGGCGGCGGCCAGGTACAGCACGACGTAGTCGACGTTCGACGCGATCGCGAGGGCGATCACCGAACCGGGCCGGAAGCCGCGATCGAACAAGCCGGTCGCCGCCTCGTCGGCGGCCCGATCGAGTTCGGCGTAGGTGATCGCCCAGCCGTGCTCGGTGACGAACGCGTCGACATCGGCGAACTCGACCGCGGCCCGGCGGGCGATCTCGGTGAGCACCGTGATCCTCCCCGCTGCCTACTCTTCGATGAACGTGTTCTCGGCGGTGCCGGCAACGACCTGCTTGAGGATCTTGCCGGTGGCGTTGCGGGGGAGCGGCTCGCTGCGAATCTCCCAGTGGGCGGGCACCTTGTGGGCGGCCAGGGTCTCGCTCACGAACGCTGAGAGCTCGGCTTCGTCGAGCTCGGCACCGGGCTGGGCGACGACCACCGCCTTGACCTCGTGCCCGAGCTCTCGGTGCTCGACGCCGTAGACGGTCACCTCCCGCACGTCGGCATGCTCGTCGAGCCGGTTCTCGATCTCGACGGGGTAGATGTTCTCGCCGCCGCGGATGATCAGATCGTTGCGGCGGCTGGCGAGGAACAGCAGCCCGTTCTCGACCCGACCGAAGTCGCCCGTGCGGAGCCAGCCGCCGGGGCGGATCGTGTCGGCCGTGGCTTCGGGGTTGTCCCAGTAGCCGGGGGTGACCATCGGGCCGCGCAGCATGACGTTGCCGATCTCGCCGTCGGGGAGCGGCGTGTCGTCGTCGTCGTGGATCGCCAGCTCACACGTGGGGATCGGGGCGCCGACCGATTCGGGGTGCTCGCGGAGCACGTCGTCGCTGGCGGAGGTCGCGAGCCCGGAGCACTCGGTGAGGCCGTAACCGACCCCGACGGGGCGCTCCGCGTGCGGCAGGGCCTCTCGGCAGGCCCGCAGGAGTTCCGGCGACCAGACCGAACCGCCGCCACCGATCGACGACACGCTCGACGTGTCGTACTCGTGGAACCTCGGGTGCTCGATGATGCGCCACACCTGAGTGGTGACACCGCTGAGGCGGGTGATCTTGTGCTTCTCGGTGAGCCGGAGGACCTTCTCGGGGTCGAATCGGCCGGTGGTCCAGACGTGGCCCATGCCCGAGGCCACGGCGGTGACACAGCATGAGTGCAGCCCGGAGATGTGGAACAGCGGGCTGGCGGCGAGCGACAGCATCGGGGGCTTCGGTGGCGCGTCCGGGTCGGCCGGGAAGCGGAAGGCGTCGCGGGCGCCGAGGATGAACGCGCAGGTGAGATACGCGTTGAAGTTCCGGTGGGTGATGATCGCCCCCTTCGGGCGCCCGGTGGTGCCCGAGGTGAACAGGATCGTCGCCGGGTCGTCCTCGTCGATGGGCGTGTCGGGCAGATCGGCGCCCGGTGCATGGTCGCGGAGCTCTGCGAAGCCATCGTCGAACACGACCATCGGCACGCCCGGGTCGCCCGTGATCCGCTCGGCCCGCTTGGCGTCGGCGAGCAGCAGCTTCGGTGAGGTGAGTTCGAGGCCGTAGCGGATCTCGTCCTCGGTCCACCAGCCGTTCATGGCCACCGCGATGGCCCCGAGCGAGGTGATCGCCCAGAAGCTCTGGATCCACTCGGGCGCGTTGGCGGCGAGGATGGCGACGCGGTCGCCGTGGCCGATGCCGTGGCGCTCGGAGAGACCGGCGGCGAGGGAGGCGGCGGTGGCGATGTTCTCGGCGAACGTCGCCTCGGTGTCGTCGTCGAACACGTAGTAGCGAGCGCTGCCGTCGCCGCCGTGGTTGGCGGAGCTCTGCAGGAGGGCTCGCAGATGCGGGGCCCGGTTCTTCGCGGTGGTCACCTCGACACCGTTCACGACGGCGGGGACGGTCTCGAAGAAGCCCCCCTCCCCGGTCAACATCGCGTCGACCTCGGCGATCGTCATCGCTGGCTCAGGTGATGCCGTCGGCTCGGGCCGTGCTGGTCCAGACATGCCGGGATCATCGCACAGCGAAGCCTGGTCGCCCGATTCTGACGGTGTGTCAGGTCGGGTTGTACGCTCGCCCTCCATGGACGTCCGCCTCGACGATTCCCTCACCGACTTCCGTGACGAAGTGCGGACCTGGCTGGAGGAACACCTCGCCGGCGAGTTCGGCCGGTACCGCGGCAAGGGCCTCACCGGGCACGAGGACATCCCCGCCGAGGTCCAGATCGCGTGGGAGAAGGAACTCGCCGGTGGCGGCTGGCTCGGCATCGACTTCCCGACCTCGATCGGCGGCCGCGAGTGCACCCTCGCCGAACAGGTCGTGTTCCACCTCACCTATGTCGAGGCCAAGGCCCCCGGGCGGATCCCCAACATGGGCGTGACCCTGCTCGGGCCCACCCTCATGGCCTTCGGCTCCGAGGCCCAACAAGAGCGCTTCGTGCCGAAGATCCTCTCCGGCGACGAACTGTGGTGCCAGGGCTACTCCGAACCCGACGCCGGCTCCGATCTCTCCAACGTCAAGACCCGCGCCGATCTCGTCGACGGGCAGTGGGTCGTCAACGGCCAGAAGGTCTGGACCTCACTCGCCCAGTTCGCCGACTGGATCTTCGTCGTGGCCCGCACCGAACCCGGCTCCGAACGCCACGCCGGCCTCAGCTACCTGCTCATGCCCATGGATCAGCCCGGCGTCGAGATCCGCCCGATCGTGCAGATCACCGGCGGCACCGAATTCAACGAGACCTTCTTCTCCGACGCGGTCTGCGACGAGGACATGGTCGTCGGCGGCGTCGGCAACGGCTGGAAGGTCGCGATGGGCACCCTCGCCTTCGAACGGGGCGCGTCCACCCTCGGGCAGCAGGTGTCGTTCCGCCAGGAGTTCGAAGACCTCCTCGCCCTGGCCAAGGCCAACGGGCGATGGGACGACCCCGTGGTGCGGCAGGAACTCACCGAGGCTCACATCCGCCTCGAGATCCTCAAGTTCAACCAGCTCCGGATGCTCACCGCGCTCACCCACGACGGCGTCCCCGGCGCCGAGGCGTCGATCGGCAAGCTCTACTGGGCCGGCTGGCACCGCCGCATGGGCGAACTCGCCATGCTGGTCGCGGGTGCCAACGGCATGGTCGCCGGCGCCGACGGCCACAACGGGCACGGCGACGGACCCGACTATCCGCTCGACAAGCTCCAGCGCACGTTCCTGTACACCCGAGCACACACGATCTACGGCGGCTCCAACCAGGTTCAGCGCAACGTGCTCGGCGAGCGCGTGCTCGGCCTGCCTCGTGAACCGCGGCCCTGACGGGCCGACGAAGAACCGCGGCCCTGACGCGACCTAGTCCAGCAGCGAGGTGATCTCGCTGTACTGCTCGCTCGTCGTCGCACCGAGCGCGGTCACCGCCGCGACACACACGATGGCGATCAAGGCAACCATCAGCGCGTACTCGACCAGGGACGCGCCACGGTCGTCCTGGACGTCGTCCTGCTGGCGCAGCCAGGTGATCAGAGCATGGAACGCGAGCACGGCGCTTCCCCCGGTTGATGGTGAACGGATTGGACTCCATCAGTGCCATCGGCGGACCAACGACCCCGATTGATGGGCCGTTCGGACTAGTCGCCGGTGGAGATGGCGTCGATCAGGCGCCAGGCGAGGGCCGTCTCGGCATCGACCTCGAGATCGAGCAGCAGCCACCGCAGCAGTCGGCGGCGGCCGACCCGCCGTCCGATGCTCCACGTGCCGCCCACGCCGGGGAGCAACCCCATCGAGAGTTCGGGAAGACGGAACCGGGTGTCGGGATGGGCGGCGACCGATGCGGCCATCGCCGCCAACTCCACACCGGCACCCACGCACGCACCGTGGACCTCGACGGTCAACCGATCGGCGACGGCGAGGATCGCGGGCCCGGGTGCCGCGGCCGAGCGGATCAGGTGGGCCGACGCCGGGTCGGCGACCGTGCCGAACTCGGCCGGGTCGCCGCCGGCACAGAACGACGGGCCTTCCGCCCGCCACCGGATCGGTCGGTCGGGTGCGATCAACGCCGCGGCCCGGAAGGCGTCGGTGAGCTCGTCCCGTCCTCGCCGATCGAGGAGGTTGTGGAGCCGGGACCGGGTGAGCGTGATCGTCACTTCGGGGTCGTCGCCGAGCGCCACCCGGGGCGCGTCGTCGTTGCGGGTCCGCCGGCCCTGCCCGGCGATCCATCGAGCGTGCTCTGTGCCGCTCTGCAGCGTGGCGTACGCGAGGGACTCCTGGTGGAGCGCGGCCAGCGGTTCGTCGGGCAGGGTGCGCAGGTGCAGGGCGGTCGTGGTCGCGGCCTGCGGGTGGGCGTGGACGGCGGCGACGAGGTCGTCGACCGGGCCGATCACGTCGGCGTCGCCCGTCGGCGCGACGGTGACGACCGCGAGGGGCGCGAGTCGGCGCAGCACGGCATCCCATCGGGCCCGGTCATCCGCCGGTCGTGGGTCGAGTACGACCACGGGAACGCCGACGGCGGCGCCGACCTCGCGATGCAGGTCGAGCGACGCGGTGGCGGCCTTCGCCTCGGCGAGATCCCACCGTGGCGTGTCGGTCATGATTAGTCGGTGGGATCGTCGCCGAGGTGGGCGAAGCGCTCCCGCAGCACGCGCCGCAGCAGCTTGCCGGTCTCGTTGTAGGGGAGTTCGTCGACGACCTCGACGTGGGCGGGCACTCGACTGGAGCGGAGTCGTTCCCGGATGAGCGCATCGAGGTCAGCGGGGTCGGGGGCTTCGCCGTCGGGCACCACGACGAGGACCACCTTCTCGCCCCATTCTCGACACGGCACACCGATGGCCGCCGCGTTGCGGACGTTCGGGTGGGCGATCGCGACGTCCTCGATCTCACCGGGCGACATGTTCTCGCCGCCGCGGATGATGACGTCGTCGTTGCGACCCTGGATGAAGAGGTAGCCGTCGGCGTCGACGAAGCCGCCGTCGCGGGTCGGGAACCAGCCGTCGGCGTCGAGCAGGGAGCCCTTCTCGCGGTACTCGCCGGCGACCTGCTCGCCACGGACGTAGATCTCGCCCACGTCGCCGGGGCCGAGCGCGTTGCCGTCGTCGTCTCGCACCTCGACCTCGACGCCGGGGAGCGGACGGCCGACGCTCGCCAGCCGCTGCTTCTCGACCGGGTCGTCGCTGTACTGGGCCACCCGGTGATCGTCAGGCCCGAGAAGGGCGATCGTCGACGAGGTCTCGGTGAGTCCGTAGGCGTTGACGAAGTTCGTGATCGGGAAGAGATCGAGTGCTCGTTCGATCACGGGTCGGGGCATCTTGCCGCCGCCGTAGGAGAGGGCGCGGACGCCGAGCATCGGCGTGCCGCCACGGGCGTCGAGGGCATCGACGATGCGGGTCAGCATGGTCGGCACGACCATCGCGTGGGTGACGCCTTCGCGTTCGACCGTGTCGATCCAGACGTCGGGGTCGAAGCGGGGCAGCTGCACGATGCGGCGCCCGGCGTAGATCGACGACAGCATCGCCGCGACACCGGCGATGTGGTACGGCGGCACGCTGACGAGGGTCGCCTCGTCCTCTCCGGCCCCCATGAACTCGACGGAGCCGAGGATGTAGGAGACGAGGTGCTTGTGGCGCAGCACCGCGGACTTCGGACTCCCGGTCGTGCCGCTGGTGAACAACAGCACCGCGATGTCGTCGGGATCCATGTTCCAATCACCGGGGCTGGCGTGGCCCTCGGAGCCGCCGGCCGGGTCGGCTCGGAACGTGTCGGCGGCGACCGGCGTGACACCGGGCAGGCCGGCGAGGCGTGTCGTGTTGATCTCGTCGGCGACCGCGACGGCGGATCCGGCCCGCTCGGCGAGGGCCACGAGGTCGTCGGCCGGCAGGCGGTAGTTGAGTGGCACGTAGGGCACGCCCGCCCATGCCGACCCGAACAGGGCGATCGGCAGGGCCGGACTCGACTCGTCACAGACGACGGCCGCCTCGACCCCGGCGGCGCGGTAGCGGTTCGCGGCGCTGTGGGCGCGGTCGTAGAGCTGGCGGTAGGTGAGGCCGTCGTCGAGTGAGCCGACGGCCACCCGCTCCCCCAGCCCCTCCGCCGCCATCTCCAGCAGCATCATGAGGTTCATCGGCGGCGGTGTGTCAGTCCGAGGCGGGGAGGGTCTTCGCCTGGGCGATCTCGAGCGGGCCGCCGTCGGCGGCGAGCGAACCGTCCCCGGCCTTGGTCGCCAGCAACTCGATCGTCTCCTCGGCGTTGCCGTACCGCTTGCCGAGTTGGGTGCCACCGGCGGCGTCGTCGGCCGGGCTGCCGCTGATCTCACCGGTGCCCGACGCGACCATCGGCGCGCCGCCGCAGGTCAGGTCGACCTCACCGGCCCCCTTCACCACGATGACCTCGGTGCTGCACACCGTGCTCTGGAAGCGTGCACCCGGCTTCAACTCGACCATGCTGGATTCCCCCTTGCGTCCGCCGTTCGGCGGCGATCAGTTTGGCCCGAGACGTGGTCGGCCGAAAAGTCCATGGCCCCTTGGCTACCGTCGGAGGATGACCGACGTCGACGACCTCGCGATCTGGGCGGGGTGCGGTGCGATGGCGTTGACCGGACGCGCCGACGGTCCACCGTCCGCCGAACCGGCCGGTCTCGTCACCGCTGCGGTCGCGGCGGCCGCCGACGTCGAGGCGATGACCGCACGGCTGGACCGGCCCGTCGTCGTCGACGGGCCGGCGTTGCTGGCCGAGCGGTCGGCGCATGCCCGTCTCGCTCGTCAGGGGTCGGTTTCGGTTGGCGGCGCCGCCCGCTTCGAACGATGTCGCGACGGTTGGGTCGTGCTCAACCTGCCGCGCCCCGAGGACATCGCTGCGCTGCCCGCGCTCGTCGAGGCCGCGATCGAGCCGACCGACTGGCGGGCGATCCGCCCCGCGCTGGGCCGCTGGACCGCCGGCGATCTGGTCGATCGGGCGCGCCTGCTCGGTCTGGCGGTCGCCCGTCCGGACGAACGCCCCCAGTTGGCCGCGCCCGGCCGGGAGCTGCGCCGAGGGGTGGAGCGGCCCGTCGCCGAGCGCCCGCTGGTGCTCGACTTCTCGTCGCTGTGGGCCGGCCCGCTCGCCGCGTCGCTGCTCGCCGACGCCGGGGCGCGGGTGGTCAAGGTCGAGGGCCGCGGCCGTCCCGACGGCGCCCGGTCGGGGCCGTCGGCGTTCCATGACGTGCTCAATGCCGGCAAGGAGTCGATCTCGATCGACTTCACCGACCGGGCCGATCAGGCGCTGCTCCGGCGCCTGGTGGCCGCCGCCGATCTCGTCATCGAGGCGTCGCGGCCGCGCGCGATGACTGCGGTCGGGCTCGATCCGATGGTCGTGGTCGAGGAGTCGGCGACATCGTGGCTGTCGATCACCGGTCATGGCCGGGTCGACGATCCCGACCGCATCGGGTTCGGCGACGACGCCGCGGTCGCCGGGGGACTGTGGGTCGATGATCCCGACGGGCCGATGTTCGTCGCCGACGCCATCGCCGATCCGCTGGCCGGGATGGCGGCGGCCGCGCTCGCCGCCGAGCTGCTCGCCGGCGAGCGGACGGCGGCGATCGAGGTCCCGTTGAGTCGGGCTGCCGCGTGGGCACGCAGCCGGCCCGTCGAGGCGAGTGTGACCCGCGCCGGCGGCACCGCCGACGACCGCTGGACGGTCACGGCGTCGGGCCGGCGGTTCGCCGTCGCCGACCCGTTTGTCACCCGCTCGCGGGGGCGGGCCGTCCCACTCGACGCCCACGGGTCTTCGCTGCGCGCCGAGTTCTCCGAGCGCTAGCCTCGCTCGCCGTGAGCGATCCCCGTGTCGATGCCACCGCCGACGAGGCGCCCCGCGCCGCCGACGGGCGCGTCGCGGGCCGGCGCGGTCAGGCCACGCGGCAGCGACTGCTGGCCGCCACCCGCTCGGCCGTCGCCGAGGGGCCGTACCGCGATCTGAAGGTCGTGGAGATCTCGCGTCGGGCCGACACGAGTCCGGCGACCTTCTATCAGTACTTTCCCGACGTCGAGGCGGCCGTCCTCGCCCTGATCGACGAACTCACCGACGCGGGCGGTCAGCAGCTTCGTGCGCTGGTCACCGAGGCGGCGTGGGAGAGCGGCGACGCGGCGGCGGGGCTCTCCCAGGGCTTTCTCGCCTTCTTCGCCGAGCACGGCGAGTTGCTTCGGGTCGCCGACCTCGCCGCGCTCGAAGGCGACGACCGGTTTCGCCAGCTCCGCACCCGGCTGTTCAACGGGGTGTTCTTGGCGCTGCAGGATCTCGCGCACGAGGCTCGGGCCGCCGGTGCGATCGATCCGTCTGCGTCTCCGGGCGGCATCGCCAGCGTGCTCACGACCATGTTGACCCAGGTCAGTTCGCACCGTCGCGGCTTCGAGTCCTGGGGTGTCTCGGGCGACGAACTCGCCGCGACCATGACGTCGATCATCGACGCGGCGGTCCGGGGCGACGGGTCGGCCACGCTCTGACACCTGTCTCGGGCGATTTCTCACGCTGGGTGTTGACGGAAGGTCTCGGAACCGCAGTAGGTTCGACGCCGTGGCGATGGAGTTGGAGATGTCGAGCGCGACCTGGTCGATTCGACGCGTCACCGCGCTCAGCCAGCGCTGGACCCTCTTTTGGTCCCTCGTCGTTCTCAACGTGTTCGACGTGCTCACCACGATGTGGGTCCTCGACCGAGGTGGAGTCGAGACCAATCCGTTCGTCGAGCCGTTCGTGCACGACATGGTCACCGTCTCGGTGATGAAGGTGGTCGTCCTCGGCGTGGTCGGGTTGCTGCTCAGTCGCTGCCGCGAGTCTCGGCCGATCGATCTCGCGCTCGTGGCCACGACCGGCTGGTACGTCGCCGTCGTCTGCTGGAACCTCACCGTTCTCACGCTGCTCTGACCCTCGCCTAGGCTCGGCCGCCATGACGGGGGACTGGGACGCCACGCTCGATGATCTCGCCGCGCGCCGCGCCGCCGTCCACGCGATGGGCGGCGAGGAGAAGCTCGCCCGGCGACACGATGCCGGCCGTCTCGATGCCCGAGGGCGGCTCGCTGCGTTGCTCGACGCCGACTCGTTCACCGAGATCGGCGTCCTGGCCGGCTCGGCGCCCGCCGATGCCCTCGTCGCCGGCGTTGGACGGGTCGATGGTCGTCCCGTCGCGGTCGGTGCCGAGGACTTCACCACGCTCGGCGGCTCGATCGGGCCGGCCGCCAGCCGGAAGCGGTGGCGGATCGCCGACATCGCCCGCCGCGAACGCATCCCGCTGGTGATGCTGCTGGAGGGGGCCGGGCACCGTCCGCCGATGCCAGGCGATCCCGGCGGGGGCGGACCGGGCGATCTCGGCGCCCAGGGTCGGCTCTCGGGCCTCGTCCCCATGGTGTGCGGCGTGATGGGATCCTCGGCCGGCCACGGCGCCATCACGGCGCCACTGTGTGACTTCTCGGTGATGACCCCGGATGCGGCGATCTTCACCGCAGGGCCGCCGGTCGTGAAGGCCGCCCTCGGCGAAGACGTCACCAAGGCCGACCTCGGCGGTCCGGGGGTGGCGATCGCCTCGGGGGTGGTGCACAACGTGGCCGCCGACGATGCCGCGCTGCTCAGCGACATCCGCACCTACCTGTCGTTCTTCGGCTCGTCGGCGTGGGAACGGCCGCCACGGGTCGACACGGGCGACGCCGGACCCCGTCGCCTCGAGGACCTGCTCGACATCGTGCCCCGCGACGGCAACGCGGCCTACGACATGCGCCTCGCCGTCTCGGCACTCGTCGACGACGGCGGCTTCTTCCAGGTTCAGCCCGACTTCGGTTCGTCGATCGTGTGTGCGCTCGCCCGCATCGGTGGCGAGGCGGTCGGTGTCGTGGCCAACCAGCCGTCGGTGATCGCCGGGTCGATCGACGTCGACGCTGCTGACAAGGCGGCCCACTTCATCCAGGTCTGCGACAGCTTCCATCTGCCGCTCGTCTTCCTCGCCGACAACCCCGGTGTCCTCGCCGGTCAGGCGTCGGAACGGGCCGGCATCCTGCGGGCAGGCGCCCGGATGTTCGCCGCCCAGACCCGGGCGCAGACGACCAAGATCCACGTCACCCTGCGCAAGGCCTACGGGTTCGGGTCGAGCGTGATGGCGATGAACCCCTATGACGAGCAGACGCTGAGCTTCGGGTTCCCCGGCGCCACCCTCGGGGCGATGGGCGCGACCGGCGCCGGCAACGCCGTCGGCGCCGATGACGCGACGCGGGCCGAACTCCAGCAGGCCGAGAACGAGAGCAGCTACCGCTCCGCCAATGGCCTCAGCTTCGACGACCTGATCGATCCCCGGGATCTGCGCAACGTCGTGCTCGCGAGCCTCGCCGTCTCCGCGCCGCGGCGGGCGGCAGCGGCTGCGCCGGTCGCCCGCACCGGCATCACGCCCTGACGGCGTGGGCGATCGTTGCGGCGATCGCCTCGGGTGAGCGTCCGGTCGTGTCGACGATCAGGTCGGCCGCGCCACACGCCCACCGTGCCCGCGTGAAGGCGTCGACGTGATCGAGGCGCCACGCACGGGCGTCGGCCTCGTCCTCGTCGTGTTCGATGCGGCGCCGGAGTTCGTCCTCGTCGCAGGTGAGCCAGACGTGGAACACGTCGCGGCCCCGCCCGGTCAGGCCGGCTCGGATCTCGGACCAGTAGCTCTCGTCGAGCACGGACTGCACCGCGATCATCGTGTCGCTCCCTCGGAACGCCATGAGCTCGTCGGCCATTGCGGGCACGAGGGCGCGCCACGCCGACAGGTCCTGGAAGTCGTCGATCTCGATGTCGCGCAGATTCGCCTGCAGCACGAAACCGACGTGTTCGGGATCGAAGCGGGGCCAGCCGGTGTCGGTGGCCAGGGCATCGGCGGTGGTGGTCTTGCCGCCACCGAAGGGGCCGTTGATCCAGACGAGCATCGCCAGACGGTAGGTGGGCGCCGACGAGATGTGTCCGCGGCTCGCCGGACCCCTCAGCTCATCGCCTGGATGCAGTGGTCGAGGCACCGGGTGAGCGCCTCGGTGTCGGCCGGGTCGATCGCCGGGAACATGCCGATGCGCAACTGGTTGCGGCCGAGCTTGCGGTAGCCGCCGACGTCGAGGATGCCGTTGTTGCGCAGGACGGCCACGAGCGCGTCGGCGTCGATCGACTCGTCGAAGTCGATCGTGGCGACGACCTTGGAGCGCTGCGACTCGATCTGGACGAACGGCGTCGCGGCGTCGGAGGCCTCGGCCCAGCCGTAGAGGATCTCCGCCGAGGTCGACGAACGCCCAGCCGACCACGACAGGCCGCCGTTCTCGTTGAACCAGTTGACCGTTTGGGCGGTGAGGAAGATCGTGGCCAGCGCTGGCGTGTTGTAGGTCTGGTCCTTGCGGGAGTTCTCGATCGCGGTCCAGAGGTTGAGCGACGGCGGGATGTAGCGGCCGCTGTCGGCGATGCGTTCGGCCCGCTCGATCGCGGCGGGCGACATCATCGCGATCCAGAGACCACCGTCGGAGGCGAGCGCCTTTTGGGGGGCGAAGTAGTAGACGTCGGTGGCGTTGGCGTCGAACATCAGGCCGCCGGCGGCCGAGGTGGCGTCGACCAACATGAGGTCGTCGGTGCCGCCGACCCGCACCGGATCCATCATCACGCCGGTCGAGGTCTCGTTGTGGGTGAACGCGTAGGCGTCGACCCCGTCGACCGCCTCGAGGTCGGGTCGGGTGCCCATCTCCGATGTCACGACGGACGGATCCTGGAGGAACGGCGCCATGGTCACGGCCTTGGCGAACTTGCCGCCGAACTCGCCGAAGCTGAGGTGATGCGACCTCTCGTCGATGAGCCCGAAGACGGCGGCATCCCAGAAGCCGGTCGAGCCACCATTGCCACAGACGATCTCGTAGCCGTCGGGCGCCCGCAGCAGCTCAGCGATGCCGTTGCGCATCTCGGCAACCACGAGCTTCACCGGCATCTGGCGGTGGGAGGTGCCCATGTAGTCGGTGGCGCGGGCGGCGAGCGCCTCGAGCGCTTCGGGGAGGACCTTGGTGGGGCCGGAGCCGAAACGGCCGTCGCTCGGGAGGAGGTCGGCCGGGATGGTGATGTCTGGGGTGCTCACTCCGAAAGCGTGGCAGCTCCGCGGCGAAAACGGACGCCATTCTCCGGAATTCGACAGGGCGACTTCGGTACCCTTCCCGGCATGACTCTCGATCGGATCTCGCGGCGCGTCGGCGCCATCGCCCCCTCGGCCACGCTGGCGGTCTCCAACAAGGCCAAGGCCATGCGGGCGGCCGGCGAGAACGTGATCGGCTTCGGCGCCGGCGAGCCCGATTTCGCCACGCCGCAGCACATCGTCGACGCCGCCATCGCGGCCTGCTCGGACCCGGCGATGCACAAGTACAGCGCCGTCGGCGGCCTGCCCGAGCTCAAGGAGGCCGTGGCGGCGAAGACGATGCGCGACAGCGGCTACGCCTGTGAGGCGTCGCAGGTGCTGATCACCAACGGCGGCAAGCACGCCGTCTACAACTGCTTCGAGGCCCTGCTCAACCCCGGCGACGAGGTGCTGCTCCCCACCCCGTACTGGACCACCTACCCCGAGCCGGTCGCGCTGGCCGGTGGCGTCACCGTCCCGATCATCACCACCGCCGAGGGTGGCTTCCGGGCCACGGTCGAGCAGCTCGAGGCCGCTCGCACCGAGAACACGAAGGCGCTCGTGTTCGTGTCGCCGTCGAACCCGACCGGTGCGATCTACCCGAAGGACGAGATCGAGGCGATCGGCCGGTGGGCTGTCGAGCACGACATCTGGGTGATCTGCGACGAGATCTACGAACACCTCGTCTACGGCGACAACGAACACCACTCGATGGCCACGCTGGTGCCCGAGCTCGGCGACAAGGTCGTTATCCTCAACGGTGTCGCCAAGACGTACGCCATGACCGGGTGGCGGGTCGGCTGGATGATCGGTCCGGCCGACCTCATCAAGGCCGCGCAGAACCTCCAGTCGCACTCCACCAGCAATGTCGCCAACGTCGCCCAGGCCGCCGCGCTCGCCGCGGTGACCGGCCCGCTCGACGCGGTGTACGAGATGCGCGAGGCGTTCGACCGCCGCCGCAAGGCCATGCACACGATGCTGTCGGGCATCCACGGGGTGCTGTGTCCCGAACCCGAGGGCGCGTTCTACGCCTACCCCGACTTCTCGGCGCTGCTGGGCAAGGAGATCCGCGGCACGCAGATCGACACCACCCTCCAGCTTGCCGACGCGCTGCTCGAGCAGGCCAAGGTCGCGATCGTCCCGGGCGAGGCCTTCGGCGTCGGCGGCGGTGCCCGCCTGTCGTTCGCGCTCGGCGACGACGATCTCGGCGAGGGCGTCGGCCGAATCGCCGACTTCTTGTCGTGATCTTCGGCGTCACCACGCCGACGGTCACGCCGTACGGCGAGTGGCCGTCGCCGATCAGCGCCGAGTCGCTCGTCAGCGGTGCGCTCGGCATCGGTGAGTGCTGTGTCGACGGCGACGCGATCTGGTGGTCCGAGTCACGGCCCGATGAGGGTGGTCGCACGGCGCTGATGCGCCGACTCGACGGGGTCACCGAGGAGATCACCCCGCCCGACGCCTACGTCCGCACGCTCGTGCACGAGTACGGCGGCGGCTCGTGGTGGGTGCACGACGGCATCGCGTACTACGTGGACGTCAGCGACCAGCGTCTGCGGCGCCTCGTGCCGGGGGAGGAGCCGACGTTCCTCACACCCGAGCCCGACACGCCCCGCGGCCTGCGCTTCGCCGACCTGCGAGTGGATCCGACCGGGGCGTGGGTCGTCGCGGTCCGCGAAATCCATCACGAGGATCGAGAGCCGACGAACGATCTCGTCGCGATCGCGACCGACGGCTCGATGGAGGTCCGCGGGCTGTGGGCGGGGAGCGACTTCGTCTCCTCACCTCGCATCTCGCCCGACGGTGGTCGCCTCGTGTGGATTGCCTGGGATCATCCGAACATGCCGTGGGATTCGACCCGCCTCCTGGTGGCAGACCACTGCGACGGCGCCCTCGGCGAGGTCGGGCTGGAGCTCGGCGGAAGCGATGAGGCGTGGGTCGAGCCGGGCTGGGGTCCCGACGGCACCCTCTACGCCTGCACCGACCGCGACGAGTGGTGGAACCTCGTCGCCATCGATCCTGCGAGCGGGGAGCTGACCCCGATCGTCTCCGGACCCTTCGAGATCCCGACGCCGAGCTGGGTGTTCGGCATGCAGCGGTGGGCGGTCACGGCGGAACACACCATCGCCGCCGTCGGTTTGCCGACCGGCGACGAACTCGTCATCGACGGCCGCACCGTCTCGATGCCCGACGCCACCGTGACGTCGATGCAGCCCACCGCCGACGGCGTCGTCTACGTCGGGGCCGGCTACGGCCATGAGGATCAGATCGTCGCGATCGCGCTCGACGGGCCTCGGGTCACTCGCGAGGTCGTTCACGCGGGACGTGATCTCCCCGTCGACATCGGCTACCTGATCGAGCCCGAGTCGATCACCTTCCCGACCGGCACCGCTCGTGGCGATGGCACGGTCGACGACGTCGCCCACGGCCTCTACTACCCGCCGACCAACCCCGGGCACGTCGGGCCCGAGGGTGACGCGCCGCCGCTGCTCGTGCTCGCGCATGGCGGCCCGACCGCTCAGGCTCGCCGCCAGATCCAACTCGGCATCCTCTACTGGACCAGCCGGGGCGTCGCCGTCGTCGACGTCGACTACCGTGGCTCGACCGGGTACGGCCGCACCTACCGGCGAGCGCTCGACGGCGTGTGGGGCATCGCCGACGTCGAGGACTGCGTGGCCGCGGCCCGCTACCTCGCCGATCGTGGCGACGTCGATCCAGACCGCCTCATGATCCGCGGCGGCTCCGCGGGTGGGTTCACCGTCTTGTCGGCGCTCGCGTTCCACGACGTCTTCGCCGTCGGCGCCAGCCGCTACGGCGTCGCCGATCTCGAAGCGCTGGCGACCGACACCCACAAGTTCGAGTCGCGCTACCTCGACACGCTCGTCGGGCCGTGGCCCGACGCCAAGGCGACCTACGACGAGCGCTCGCCGGTCAACCACGTCGAGAAGTTCTCGGCGCCGATGATCGTGCTGCAAGGCGACGAGGATGCCATCGTGCCGCCGAACCAGAGTGAGATGATCGTGGCTGCCCTCGAACAGCAGGGCATCCCGGTCAGCTATCTGCTCTTCGAGGGGGAACAGCATGGGTTCCGCAAGGCGCAGAACGTGATCACCGCCCTCGAAGCCGAGCTGGTGTTCTTCGGCGAGATGCTGGGCTTCACGCCCGCCGGCGACCTGCCGGCCGTCGACATCCGGCGATGACCCGCTGGGCGTTGTTCGCCGGGCTGCTGGCGATCATTGCGTCGGTGTTCATCGCCGCTCCGAGCCAGGCGGCGCGAGGCGACGGAGTGCTCGACGTGTTCGTCACCGACGCGCGCACGTCGCCCATCGCCGGCGCGACCGTCACCGTCGACGGCCGATCGGCCGTCACCGACCACTGGGGGCGAGCCCGGCTCGTCGACGTGGCCCCCGGCGAGGTCGTGGTCACCCATGCGCGGTTCTCAAGCCGTTTGGTCGCGTGGGCCGACACCGGCGATCGGCTGGTCGTGCCCCTGGGAGCGCCGGTCCTGCGTGCGATCCACGTGGCCGGCACGCTCGTCGGCACCGCCCGCTGGGACGGCCTCGTCGAGCTGACCGAGCAGACGTCGCTCAACGCGTTCATGCTCGACATCAAGGACGAATCGGGTCGCGTCTTCCCGACGACCGATTCGAGTTGGGCGATCGCCGCCGGCGCGAACCTCGACCGGTGGAATCTGGCGGAGATCGTCGACGATCTCCACGAGCGGGGGATCGCTGTGATCGGTCGCATCGTCTCGTTCCAGGATCCGATCGCCGGCCAGGCGCTGCCCGATCTCGCGGTGACGACCACCAGTGGCGCGGTCTTCTCCCGCCGCGGGCAGACCTTCCTCGACCCGACCGACCCCGACGCTCGCGAGTACGCCCTGCAGCTCGCAACCGAGGCGTGCGCGGCCGGGGTCGACGAAGTCCAGTTCGACTATGTCCGCTACCCCGACGGCAACCAGGCGAACCTCGTGTTCGACGGCGGCAAGACCGAAGCGATCCGGATCGAGACGATCCGCAGCTTCCTGCAGACGGCCAAGGATCGGGTCGGACCCGGTTGCGCGATCGCGGCCGACATCTTCGGCTTCGTCACCTCGGTGCCGGGCGACGGCGGGATCGGCCACCAGCTCGAGACGCTCGCCGGGGTCGCCGACGTGCTCTCGCCGATGTCCTACCCCAACCACTGGAGCACCGGGTGGTTCGGTTTCGACAAGCCGGCCGACAACCCCGGTGGCGTGATCGACGCGTCGATGCGAGACGCCATCTTCCGGGCGGGCGGCCGTACGACGATCCGACCGTGGCTGCAGGACTTCGGTGGGTACGGGCCCGACGAGGTCCGCGCCCAGATCGACGCCGCCGATCGGCTCGGGCTCGGCTGGATGCTGTGGAACGCCGGCAGCGTGTTCACCGAAGCCGGCATCCCGCTCGAGTCGGAGATCGCCACGAGCAGTGCGCTGCCACCAGCCGGCGAGCACGACCGTCCCGTCTCCGGCTTCTGGGACGTACCCGACTCGTCGAGTTTCCGCGACGACGTCGCCTGGTTGGGAGCGCAGTCGATCACCCGCGGCTGCAATGCGCCCTGGGGTGATCGCTTTTGCCCGGCTTCGGGCCTGACGCGCGGTGAGGCGGCCACCATGCTCGTGCGGGCGCTCGACCTGCCTGCGTCGCCTGTCGATCGCTTCGTCGACGACGACGGTTCGACCCACGAGGCCGCCATCGACGCCTTGGCGGCTGCCGGCATCACCCGGGGCTGCGCCGCCGACCGCTTCTGTCCCGCCGACGTGCTCACCCGCCAGCAGATGGCCTCACTCGTCGCCCGGGCCCTCGACCTGCCGGCGTCGGGCACGACCGACACGTTCGCCGACGACGATGCATCCTCGCACCGAGACGACATCGAACGGCTCGCCGCCGCGGGCATTACCCGGGGCTGCACGGCGACCACGTTCTGCCCGGCCCGGCCCGTGCGGCGAGACGAGGTCGCTGCCTTCCTCCACCGAGCCCTCGGCTGAACATCATCGGGCAATCACCGAAAATGGGGTGGCGAGCCGACATCCAACCGGCAGGCTGGTCGGGTGCATCGTGTACTCGTCGCCGAAAAGATCGCCGAACCCGGCCTGGACGCCCTGCGGGACGCCGGCCACGAGGTGGACGTCCGTACCGGACTCTCACCCGAGGAACTCCGTGAGTCCATCGCCGGCGCCGCCGGGCTCATCATCCGCTCGGCCACCCAGGTCGACGCCGAACTGATCGCCGCCGCCGGGCCGTCGCTCGAAGTAGTTGGCCGCGCCGGTGTCGGCCTCGACAACGTCGACACCGCCGCCGCCACCGCCGGCGGCGTGATGGTGGTCAACGCGCCCGAGTCCAACATCACCTCCGCCGCCGAACACACCATGGCGCTGCTCCTGGCCCAGGCCCGCAACGTGCCCCAGGCCCACAGCGCCCTCGTCGACGGTCGGTGGGAACGTTCCCAGTGGGAAGGTGTCGAGCTCGAGGACAAGACGCTCGGCGTCATCGGCTTCGGGCGGATCGGCCGCCTCGTCGCTCATCGTGCCGTCGCCTTCGGCATGAAGATCGTCGCCCACGATCCCTTCGTGCCGCCCGAGGCCGCCAAGCATCTCGACGTCGAGCTCGTCGACCTCGACGAACTCATGGCCCGCGCCGACTTCCTCACGCTCCACGTCGCCAAGACCCGCGAAACGATCGGCCTGATCAACAAGGATCGCCTCGCCCTCGCCAAGCCCAATCTGCGGGTCATCAACGTCGCCCGCGGCGGCATCGTCGACGAGGTCGCCCTCGCCGAAGCCGTCACATCGGGCCGCATCGCCGGCGCCGCGATCGACGTGTTCGACGACGAGCCCACCACCGACTCGCCGCTCATCGGGGTCCCCGGCATCATCACCACGCCCCACCTCGGAGCCTCGACCCGCGAGGCGCAGGACCGCGCCGGCGAGACCATCGCCGAGCAGGTGATCAAGGCCCTCGCCGGCGATTTCGTGCCGTTCGCGGTCAACGTCGAAGCCGGCGCCGCGACCGGCGTCCTCCGCGATCATCTGCCGCTGTGCGAACAGCTCGGCTCGATGTTCGCCGGGCTCGCCGAAGGGCTTCCGTCACCCATCGATCTCGAACTCCAGGGAGAGATCGGCGAATCCGACCCCTCGCTCGCCAAGCTCTCGTTCCTCAAGGGCCTGCTCGGCCATATCGGCGGTGACCCCGTCAGCTATGTCAACGCCGCTCGCCTCGCCGACGAACGCGGCCTCGACATCCGGGTGATCACGACCCCCGGCGACACCGGCCGCAGCAACCTCGTGCGCGTCACCGGCGGCGACCACTCCCTCGCTGGCTCGCTCTCCGCGATCGACGGCGCCGCTCGCCTCAACGAGGTCGACGGTCACCGCCTCGACATCCGCCCCTCCGACGACATGCTCATCGTGCGGAACCACGACGTTCCCGGCATGGTCGGCATCGTCGGCACGATGGTCGGCGACGCCGGCGTCAACATCTCCAACATGTACATCGGCGAAGACGCCGACGGCGCCGCCGCCATGATGGTGATCTCGACCGACGGGCTCGTGCCCAACAACGTGAAGGCCGCGATCCGCTCGGTTGAGGGCGTCCAGAGCGTCCGCTCCGTCCGCCTCGCCGGCTAGCGCTTCGCTGTACGCGTCGCTCGATGCCTAACGCTTCGCTTTGCGGTACCCGTCGGCCTCGGCCGACGCCTCGTCGCAGTAGCACCGCTCGGCCTGGGTGCGCTCGTAGGACATGCCGCCGGGCACGTGGAAGATCTTGCTCTGATCGTTGCCCTTGATCGGGTGGGAGCTGGGGCAGCCGCCCTCCGCGTCGGGCTCGACCCAACCTGACGCCGCTCCCTCGTCGACACCGGCCTCCGGCTCGGCGGCCTCGTCGGCCTCGGCCTTCGGCTCGTCGTCGGTGAGCAGATCGGCCATCGCGGCGATCGGACTCACGACCTCGGTGGTCGCCGTCGGCTCCGTGGCGTCGCCGGTGTCGACGAACTGCACGGGGCCCGAGCGGGTCGGCGCCGGCGGCTCCTCGCTCAGCGGATCCCAACTGGCCACACCCGAGGTCGGGGGCGGCGGTTGGCGGCGCGCCGAACGGATGAGGCCGGCGATCAGCGAGGCGAGCGCCCCGAGGCTGGCGAGGCGGAAGATGCGGAGGAGGGGACCCGACATGGCCCCGACGGTAGCCGAGGCCGGGTCGCCAGCCGACCCGGCCTCGATGAACCGTGGGTTTCGGGCCCGGCCGCTCAGCCGATCTGGACCCGGCCGATGCGTTCGAGCGAACCGAGGTCGTTGACCTGCAAGGTGGCGGGCGCCTCCGGCGAGGGCCAGCCCCACTCCGAACTCAGCGACCACAGTTCGTCACCGTCGATCACCATCGTGCGGCTGATGACCGGGGCCCGGTTGCCGTTGTCCCAGCAGTAGCCGAGCACGGCCCCATCGGGGATGGCGACACCGACCCGCTCGGCTTCCTGGAGCATCCACGACTCCTCGTAGCACTGGAAGCCCGACACCGAGAGGCTCTCGCCCGGCTCGCAGAGAATGATGCGGCTGTAGTCATCGGAGAGGATCCACTCGAACTCGCTCTCGAACGACGCCTCGTCGCCATTCGACGGAAGGTCCTCGGGGGTGAGCACGTCGCACTCGGTGCGGCCACGATCGTCGTCTTCGTCGATGTGGTCGATGCGGCCGACCTCTTCGATCGTGGTGCCGTCGACCTTGAGCACGACGGCGCCGGCCCAGTTCTCGCCGTTGTTCCAGACATTGACCGGCACCACGGCGAGCTGTTCGGGCGCCCACCACAGGAAGCTGCGGTGTTCCCAGCCGATGTCGTTCCAGCCGCCCGGGGCCGACCAGATCGCGACCTCCTCGGGGTTGGCCGGATCGCTGACATCGAAGATCGAGACCTTCGACCCGGTGATCTGGCCCTCGTCGGTGGCATCGGAACCGACGCCAAGGACTCGACCCTCGCCGATCGGGTGGAGATAGCTCGAGAAGCCCGGGATCTTGAGCTCGCCGACGACCCGCGGGTTCTCGGGGTCGCGGAGGTCGAGTGTGTAGAAGGGATCGATCTGGCGGAAGGTGACGACATAGCCGACGTCGCCGACGAAGCGGACCGACTGCACGGCCTCGCCGTTGCCCATGTCGCCGACACTGCCGACCTCGATCAGTTCACCGTCGGTCTCTCGCAGGACCCGGACGAACGACTCGGAGCTCTCGTCCCAGGTGTCGCCGCTGGTGGTCACGACCCGGAGATGCCCCTCGTGCTCGCTGAGGGAGAACTGGTTTCGCAGATCGCCGGGAACCGAACCCGATGCCGTGTAGGCGGCACCGGTGTCGCTCAAAGCGAAGCGGTGGATCGACGTGTGGCGGGCGTTCCACGCCTGTTCCCACGCGTTCTCGTCGTCCTCGAGCACGGCGATGTCGGGCCAGGTCTGGGTAGCGACGAACACCGACTCGGTCGACGCGTAGACCGTGTTGCCGGGGGCGAGCACGCTGGTCGACTCGGCGGCGTCGAGCTCACCGCCGACGGGGACGCTCACGACCGAGAGCACGCCGAAGCCGGCGAACTCGGTCGGGGCGTGCACCGATGCGCACTCGGGGAACACACCGCGGCTCACGATCTCGCCGGTCTCGGTCACGGTGCCCCACGCGGGCAGCCAGGTGTCGAGGTCGGAGTTGCGCACGGCGGCCCGGTTGGCCTCGGTGGCGACCTCTTCGCCGGCGGCGTTGGCCGGATAGACGAACGGGAAGTTCTGCTGCGGATTGCTTCGGATCACGACTCGGGCGACGCCGTCGACCGATCGAGCGGAGACGTACTCGCCCTCGACGACGATCGATTCGATGAGTTCGGCATCGGCATCAGCAACGGAGACCCGGGTGAGCCGCACGATGCTCGTGCCGTACCACGGCTCCTCGATGGCGATGTCCTCGGCGAACGACGCCTCGGCGTCGCCCTCGACCTCGGCCGGCTCGGGGCTGATGCCGCGATCGAGCCAGGTGGTGCCGATGACGAGGATCTCGTCGCCGGCGAGGAACATCTCGGCCTGGCCAGCCTGGGGAAGATCGATCGAGGTCAGCTCCATGCGGGTGTCGGCGTCGATCACGGTGAGCTGGGTGGCGGCGAGGACATAGATCCGCTCGCCGTCGGTCTTGACGATGTCGGCCTCGTCCACACCGAGCTCCTGCACGTTGGTGCCGGAGAAGTCGACGCCCTCGGTGGGCGCAGCGCCCGCCTCGCCACCGAACGACGCGCTGTCGGAGCCACCGTCGGCGGCGACGGGAGCGGCGCTCTCCTCGACCGCCATGTCGTCGGAATCGTCCATGTCGACGGCGATGCCGCGGCCCCAGAAGGGCCCGCCGTACCAGCCTCCCGATTCGAAGCCGTAGGGGCCGACCCGCTCGGCGGCCTCGGTGCGGAGGTGGGAGAGCAGGGTGTCGCAGTCGTCGAAGCCGGACAGTCCCGAGGTCAAGACGATCTCGTCACCGTCGATCTCGACGACGACATCGCCGTCGTCGTTGCGTTCGACGGGTCCGTCGGCGGTCGAGTCGCCGTCGTCGCTGCAGGCGGTGGCGAGCATCGTCAGGCTGAGGAAGAGAAACAGGATTCTGCGCACGATCAACTCCGGTTCGCAGTGGTTGGTGATGCTCTGACGGATCCACCGGCGGGCTGGTTCCCGCTTCGCGACATTTTCTCATATCGCCACCATTCCGGCGGCCGTGCACTGGTCCTTGACATTTCGAGTCGAGAATGTCAGATTGTTCTGACACTTCGTTTCTCAAATGTCAGGATCTCCCGTGTCTGATCGTTCCTCCATCCAGGGTCGCACCGTCTGCATCACCGGCTCGTCGAGCGGGATGGGCCGGGCGATCGCCGAACATCTCGGTTCGCTCGGTGCCACGGTCTATCTGATGGGTCGCAACGCCGAGCCGATGGAGGAATCCAAGGCGATCATCGACGCGGCGGGTGGCACGGCCGACATCTCGACCTTCGACGTCACCGACAGCGCCGCCCTGCAGGCCTGGATCCAGCGTGCCGCCGACGAGACCGGCCGGCTCGACGTGATGATCAACAACGCCGGCTTCGGTGACTTCGGCACATCGTTCCTCGACGGCGATCCCGAGATCTGGAAGGGCATGCTCGACGTCAACGTCCTCGCCCTCGCCGTCGGTTGTCAGGCCGCAGTCAAGGCGATGCGGGCCACGAGCTCTCTCGGCAACATCATCAACATCTCGTCGATCGCCGCCATCCGCCGCGACTCGGGCGTCTACGGCGCCACCAAGCATGCGGTGAACTGCATCAACGCCTCGCTGCGCGGCGAGCTCGAGGACGACACGATCCGGGTCACCTCGATCATGCCGGGCGTCTACGCAACCAACTTCAGCCGCAACGTCGGCGACGACATGCTGAACATGGTCGCCGGGATGGCCGGTGTCACCGACGTCGAGCGCGACGGGGAAGGCCGGGTGTCGCGCGAGATGACCGAGACGCTCGCGGCGAACCTCAGCACGACCTTCGGCGACGTGAACGACATCGCCCGTACGGTCGAGTTCGTGATCTCTCAGCCGATCGAGCTCAACATCGAAGAGCTCGTGATCCGCCCGCAGAAGAGCTTCATCTGAGCCGGCGAGGCTGGCTCGGGCGGGTCACGCCTGGGCGGGCATCCAGGGCTTGCGGGTGGTCTCGTACTCGTCGATGTCGGTGGCGTGGCGCATCGTGAGGCCGATGTCGTCGAGGCCTTCGAGGAAGCGTTCCCGGATCGCTGCGCTCAGTGGGAAGGTCGTCTCCAGACCGATGGCCGGCGCCTCGACGGTGAGGCGCTCGACGTCGATCGTGATCTCGAGCGTCGGGTCGGCCTCGACGGCGCGCATGAGCTGCTCGTTGATCTCGTCGCTCACGGTCACCGGCACGAGGCCGTTCTTGGTGCAGTTGTTGCCGAAGATGTCGGCGAAGCGGGGCGAGATGACGGCGTCGAAGCCGTACTGCTGAATCGCCCACACGGCGTGCTCGCGGCTCGAACCGGTGCCGAAGTTCAGGCCACCGATGAGGATGTTGGCCTCGGTGTACTGCTCCTGGTTGAGCACGAAGTCACGATCGTCGCGCCACTCCGAGAAGAGGCCCTTCTCGAAGCCGGTGCGTTCGACGCGCTTGAGCCAATCGGACGGGATGATCTGGTCGGTGTCGACGTCGGTGCGGTCGAGCGGCACGGCGGTGCCCTGGACGATGCGGACGGCCTTCATGATCTGTCTCCTCGTGCTCTGATGCTCAGGCCAGGTCGTCGGGCGACGCGAAGTGCCCGGCGATGGCGGTTGCGGCGGCCACGGCGGGGGAGACGAGGTGCGTGCGACCCCCTCGGCCCTGGCGGCCTTCGAAGTTGCGATTGCTGGTGGAGGCACAGCGTTCGCCGGGCTGCAGCTTGTCAGGGTTCATGGCCAAGCACATCGAGCAGCCGGGCTGGCGCCAGTCGAATCCCGCAGCCCGGAAGATCTCCGGCAAACCCTCAACCTCAGCTTGAGCTTGAACCCGGCCGGACCCGGGGACGACGAGCGTTCGCACGCCGTCGGCGACCGTGCGGCCCTTGGCGACCGCCGCGGCGGCGCGGAGGTCTTCGATTCGGCTGTTGGTGCAGGATCCGATGAAGACCGTGTCGACGGCGATGTCCTTGATCGGCGTGCCGGCCTCGAAGTCCATGTACTCGAGCGCACGGGCGGCGGTGTTGGCGAGGTTCGGGTCGTCGAAGTCGTCGGGGCCGGGGATCACGCCATCGATCGGCATGACCTGGGCCGGGTTGGTGCCCCAGCTGACCTGCGGGGCGATCTCGGCGGCGTCGATGATGATCTCTTCGTCGAAGACCGCGCCATCGTCGGTGACGAGGGTCTTCCAGTCTTCGATGGCGGCCTCGAGCTCGGCGCCGGTGGGGGAGTTGGGACGACCGGCCACGTACTCGAAGGTGGTCTGGTCGGGGGCGATCAGGCCGGCCTTGGCGCCGCCCTCGATCGACATGTTGCAGACCGTCATGCGGCCTTCCATCGACATGTTCTCGAACACGTCACCGCGGTACTCGATGATCTTGCCGATGCCGCCGCCGGTGCCGATGACACCGATGACGTGGAGGATGACGTCCTTGGGCGTGACGCCCGGCTTGAGTTCGCCGTTGACGGTGATCGCCATCGTGCCGGGCTTGGCCTGGGGCAGGGTCTGGGTGGCGAGCACGTGCTCGACCTCGCTCGTGCCGATGCCGAAGGCGATCGAACCGAAGGCGCCGTGGGTGGCGGTGTGGGAGTCGCCGCACACGATGGTCATGCCTGGCTGGGTGAGGCCCTGTTCCGGGCCCATCACGTGCACGATGCCGTTGTTCTCGTGGCCCACCGAGGATCAGGACAAGCCGATCGCGGATGAGATCAGCGCCACGCAGATCGAGACCCTCCGGGTGAACACCGCGGAGTTCGGGATCGTCCACTACCCGATGGGCCACGAGAACAACGGCATCGTGCACGTGATGGGCCCGGAACAGGG
>JBCBYI010000150.1:0-10484 GCA_039815945.1 Actinomycetota bacterium
GGTGGCTTCTCGCCGTACGGTGACTCGGTTGGCACCTTCGATTCGGTCGCTGTCGAGATCGCCATCATCGTGGGCATGGTGCTCGGTGGCACGAACTTCGCGCTGCACTGGCGGGCGCTGCTCGGCGACGGCGGGGCCTATTGGCGCGACCCCGAGTTCCGCGCCTACCTCGGTCTGCTGGTCGGCGGTTCGGCGCTCGTGATCGGGCTGCTGTGGCTCGACGGAGGCTTCTCGTTCGGCGCCGCCACCCGAGCGGGAGTCTTCAACGTGGTCGCCCTCGGCACCAGCACCGGGTTCGGCTCGGCCCAGGGTGCGGGAACCCCCGGCGACTTCGTCCTGTGGGTGCCGGCAGCGCAGATGGTCATCTTGTTGTTGATGGTGATCGGTGCCAGCACCGGTTCGACCTCGGGCGGGATCAAGGTCATGCGCGTCCAGGTCCTGGTCTCGCACAGCATCCGATCGATCCGCCGCTCCCAGCAGCCCCACGCCGTCATCCCGGTGAAACACGGCCGCCGAGCGGTCCGCGAGGACATCGTCAGCCGCATGGCCGGCTTCTTCTTGGTGTACCTGCTCCTGGTACTGACCGGCATCGTCGTGTTGACCGCCCTCGGCGGGGGCTTCCTGGAGTCGATCGGTGCGATCGTGGGTGCGCTGGGCAACATGGGACCCGCGCTCGGCTCGGCCGGCCCGACGGCCAACTTCACCGAGGCGTTCAGCGAGCCGGCCCGGCTGCTGCTGTCGCTCTACATGCTCATCGGTCGGCTCGAGATCTTCCCGATCCTGTTGATGTTCGCAGCGCCGGTGCGGGCGATGCGCGATCGGGTCGGCTAGCCCCGCAGCGCCACGCTCAGCGCCGCCCGGAACCAGTCGGGGTCGAGGGATCCAGCCGTCTCCCGCGCCGAGTGCATCGCGAGCTGGGCCATGCCGGCGTCGACCACCCCGATACCGAGCTCCCCGGCGGTGGCCGGCCCGATGGTCGACCCACACGCCAGGTCGGTGCGGGTCACGAATCGCTGCACCGGGACCTCGGCCTCGCGACAGGCGAGCTCGAACGCGGCCTGTGACGTGGTGTCGGTGGCGTACCGCTGGTTGGCGTTGATCTTGACCACCGGACCACCGTTGAGGGCGATGCGGTGATCGGGCTCGTGGCGATCGACATAGTTGGGATGCGTCGCGTGGGCGCCGTCGGCACTGATCACCAGCGATCGGGCCGAGGACTCGATCGTCGCTTCGAGGTCGGCGTCGAGACCGGCTCGGATCCGCTCCAGCTGATGACGCAGGAATGGGGACGCGGCGCCGGTCGTGCTCACGCTGCCGACCTCCTCGTGATCGAACAGCGCCATCACCGCGATCGCGTCGCCCGGGGTGTCGGCGACGTCCAGCAGCGCCCGGGTGGCGACGAAACACGACAGCTGGTTGTCGATCCGGGCGGTGGCGAGGAACTCCTCGCCGAGGCCGGCGAGGGCGGCGGGGGACAGGTCGTGCGCCATCATCTCCCACGACAGGATCGAGTCGGGATCCACGTGAAGCTGATCGGCGAGGTAGGCGTGGAAGTCGGGGGCGGCCCCCAGGCCCCACATCGGAACCATGTGCCGTTGCCGGTTCAGATTGAGCCCACTGGTGCGGAACTCACCGTCGAGATGAATCGCGAGTTGCGGCACACGGAGCAGAGGCCGATCGTCACGGACGAGGCGCACGTCGACCCCGTCGTCGGTTCGCACCGCGACCCGACCGGCGAGGCCCAAATCACGGTCGAGCCACGAGTTCGTGAGCACACCGCCGTAGACCTCGACGCCGAGTTGTGCGACCCCCAGGGTGGACACGTCGGGCTGGGGCTTGATGCGCAGGTTGGGACTGTCGGTGTGGGCGCCGACGATGCGCAGCGGGCTCGCCGCATCATGGTGGGGCGCGACGACCCAGGCGACGATCGCGCCGCCGTCGGCGTGGAACCACCGACCGACCGGGCCTGCGTCGGCGTCGTAGGGCACGAAGCCGGCGGCGGCCAGCTGGGCCCGGACGGTCTCGACCGCGTGGTACGGGGTCGGGGACGCGTCGAAATCAGCGCACAGGTCGGCGGCGACGGAAGGGTCGGGTGCTCGCATCGCCCCATCCTGCCGCGATCGGAAACGGAGTTGGCCGATCTCGGACTGAACCGGTAGGTTTTCCACACCTGGAAGCGCGGCCAACGTTGTCCCCGCTCCGAAGCCACCGGGCGCACGCGCCCGGCCGACCGGAGGGACATCGATGCCGACCATCGACCACACGAATCGCGACCTGCCGCCTGCGCAGGGGCTCTACCACCCGCGCAACGAACACGACGCCTGTGGCCTCAACTTCGTCTGCGACATGCACGGCCGCCAGAGCCACGAGATCGTCGCCAAGGCGATCGGGGCGTTGTGCAACCTCGAACACCGCGGCGCCCGCGGCGCCGACATCAACACCGGCGACGGCGCCGGCATTCTGATCCAGGTCCCCGACCGCTTCTTCCGCGACGTGGTGGCGTTCGAGCTGCCCGAGGCCGGTGCCTACGCCACCGGCATGGCGTTCTTGCCCCAGGACCCGGCGACCGCGGAGGAGACGGCCGCCCAGGTCGAGGCGATCCTCGATGCCGAGGGCCTCGAGGTGCTCGGTTGGCGTGACGTGCCGGTCGACGAGTCGATCCTCGGCACTGCGTCGCTGATGACCATGCCGATCTTCCGGCAGGTCTTCGTCTCGGCCCGCAACGGTGCGACCGGGATCGATCTCGACCGCATGGCCTTCATCGCCCGCAAGCGCATCGAACGCGGGATCTCCGTCAACGCGGGCCCCGACGAGGCCAACGAGGCCATGGGTGGCGTGTCCGAGGCCCACGACGGCGTCTACATGCCGTCGCTCAGCGCCCGCACCTTCGTCTACAAGGGCATGCTCACCACCCCGCAGGTGGCGGCGTTTTATCCCGACCTGGTCGACGAGCGGGTCGAGAGCGCCATGGCGCTGGTGCACTCGCGGTTCTCGACCAACACCTTCCCCTCGTGGCCGCTCGCGCACCCGTATCGCATCGTCGCCCACAACGGCGAGATCAACACGATCCAGGGCAACCGCAACTGGATGCGGGCCCGCGAGGCACTGCTCGACTCGCCCCACCTGCCGGGACTCGAGCGGGCGTTCCCGATCTGCACCCCCGGTGCGAGCGACACCGCCGGCTTCGACGAGGCGCTCGAACTGCTGAGCCTCGGTGGCTACTCGCTCGCCGAAGCGGTGCTGATGATGATCCCCGAGCCGTGGGAGCACCACGAGGAGATGGACGCCGAGCGCAAGGCGTTCTACCAGTACAACGCGACCCGGATGGAGCCGTGGGACGGCCCGGCGTCGATCGCCTTCACGGACGGCACCGTCATGGGTGCGGTCCTCGACCGCAATGGCCTGCGACCCAGCCGCTACTGGGTCACCAAGGACGGGCTCGTCGTCATGGCCTCCGAGGTCGGCGTCGTCGACCTCGCCCAGGACACCATCGTCGAGAAGGGCCGGCTCCAGCCGGGCCGAATGTTCTTGATCGACACCCGCGAGGGCCGCATCATCCGCGACCACGAGGTCAAGGCGGGCATCACCGGCGCCCGGCCCTACGCCGAGTGGATCGAATCCGAGCTCGTGACCCTCGCCGACCTGCCCGCCGGCATCGAACGGTCGAGCGGTGAATCCTCCGTCACCCAGCTCCAGCAGGAGTTCGGTTACTCCCTCGAGGAGAAGAAGCTGCTGATCTCGCCGATGGCCCGCGACGGCAAGGAGGCCATCGGTTCGATGGGCACCGACACGCCGATCGCTGTGCTGTCGGATCGCTCCCGCCACCTGTCGGACTACTTCCAGCAGCTCTTCGCGCAGGTGACCAACCCGCCGCTCGACGCCATCCGCGAGGAGATCATCACCTCGCTGTTCGCCCGGGTCGGCCCCGAGGGCAATCTCTTCGATCCCGTGCCGGCGTCGTGTCGCACGATCCATCTCGACAACCCGGTCATCACCGACGCCGAGCTGGCCCGGATCATCACGCTCGACGGCAACGACGGCCCCGACGGCTTCCGCACTGCGGTGCTCGGCGCCCGCTTCGACGCCGCCGCCGGCGCCGCCGGCCTCGCCGCCGCCATCGAACAGCTGCGGGGCGACGCCGATGCCGCCATCGCCGACGGTGCGACGGTGCTCGTCATCTCCGATCGTGGCACCGGCCTCGTCGACAGCCCGATCCCGTCGCTGCTGGCGTGCAGCGCGGTCCACCATCACCTGGTGCGCAACAAGACCCGCACCCAGGTCGGCCTCGTGATCGAGGCCGGCGATGTCCGCGAGGTGCACCACATCGGCACCCTGCTCGGCTACGGCGCCAACGCCATCAACCCCTACCTGGCGTTCGCCACCATCGACGAGATGATCGCCGAGGGCGAGTTCGGGCTGGGGGACCTCGACCCCGCCACGGCCCACGCCAACTACATCAAGGCCGCCGGGCTCGGCATCCTCAAGATCATGTCCAAGATGGGCATCTCGACCGTCGCGTCCTACACCGGCGCCCAGATCTTCGAGGCGATCGGTTTGTCGACCGAGGTGGTCGACGAGTACTTCACCGGCACCGTGAGCCGTCTCGGCGGTGTCGGCCTCGACGTGCTGGCCGAAGCGGTGAAGGAGCGTCAGGCCAAAGCCTTCCCCGAGAACCCGACCGAACGAGCCCATCGCACTCTCGAGGTCGGTGGTCAGTACCAGTGGCGCCGAGAGGGCGAGTACCACCTCTTCAACCCCGACACCGTGTTCAAGCTCCAGCACGCCACCCGGGAAGGCCGCTACGACATCTTCAAGGAATACACCGCTCTCGTCGACGACCAGTCCGAGCGACTCGGCACCCTGCGGGGCCTTTTCAAGTTCAAGTTCGGCGAGCGCGAGCCCATCTCGATCGATCAGGTCGAGTCGGCCGAGAACATCCTCAAGCGGTTCAGCACCGGTGCGATGAGCTACGGCTCCATCTCCGCCGAAGCGCACGAGACCTTGGCGATCGCCATGAACCGACTCGGCGCCAAGTCGAACACCGGCGAGGGCGGCGAGGACGCCGATCGTTTCACCCCCGACGACAACGGCGATCTACGACGCTCGGCCATCAAGCAGGCCGCCTCGGGCCGCTTCGGTGTGACCAGCGAGTACCTCGTCAACGCCGACGACATCCAGATCAAGATGGCGCAGGGGGCCAAGCCCGGTGAGGGCGGCCAGCTGCCGGGCCACAAGGTGTACCCGTGGATCGCCAAGACCCGGCACTCCACGCCGGGCGTCGGCCTCATCAGCCCGCCGCCGCACCACGACATCTACTCGATCGAGGATCTTGCCCAGCTGATCCACGACCTCAAGAACGCCAATCCCAAGGCCCGGATCCACGTCAAGCTCGTGGCCGAGGTCGGGGTCGGCACCGTGGCCGCCGGCGTGTCGAAGGCCCATGCCGACGTCGTGCTCATCTCGGGTCACGACGGTGGCACGGGCGCCTCCCCGCAGACCTCGATCAAGCACGCCGGTGCTCCCTGGGAGCTCGGCCTGGCCGAGACCCAGCAGACGCTGCTGCTCAACGACCTGCGCGACCGCATCGTCGTGCAGACCGACGGCCAGCTCAAGACCGGCCGCGACGTCGTGATCGCCGCCCTGCTCGGGGCCGAGGAATTCGGCTTCGCAACCGCACCGCTCGTCGTGATGGGCTGCGTCATGATGCGGGTCTGTCACCTCGACACCTGCCCGGTGGGCGTGGCCACGCAGAATCCCGAGCTGCGCGAGAAGTTCTCCGGCGAGCCGGAGTTCGTCGAGAACTTCTTCGAGTACATCGCCGAAGAGGTGCGTGAACTGCTCGCCGAGCTGGGCTTCCGTACGCTCGACGAGGCGATCGGCCAGGTCGAGATGCTCGACACGACCGAGGCCGTCGACCACTGGAAGGCCGAGGGCCTCGACCTCTCGCCGATCCTGCACCTGCCCGAGATCGCCCGCGAGTCGCGACGTCATCAGTGGAAGGAGCAGGACCACGGTCTCGAGCTGGCGCTCGATCAGACCCTGATCCAGCTCGCCGAGGGGGCGCTGCAGGACGGGCGTCCGGTCACGATCGACACGCCGATCCGCAACGTCAACCGCACGGTCGGCACACTGCTCGGGTTCGAGGTCACCCAAGCCCACGGTGGCGAGGGTCTCCCCGACGACACGATCGTGGTCAACCTCACCGGGTCGGCCGGCAACAGCCTGGGCGCCTTCGTCCCCCGCGGGATCACCCTCCGGCTCGAAGGCGACGCCAACGACTATGTCGGCAAGGGCCTCAGCGGCGGCCGCATCGTGGTGCGCCCGCCCCGCGAAGCACCCTTCGTCGCGGAGGACAACGTCATCGCCGGCAATGTGATCGGCTACGGCGCCACCGGCGGCGAGATGTTCCTGCGGGGCATCGTGGGGGAGCGGTTCTGTGTCCGCAACTCCGGCGCCACCGTGGTCGCCGAAGGGGTCGGCGACCATGCGTGCGAGTACATGACCGGTGGTCGGGCCGTCGTGCTCGGACCGACCGGGCGCAACTTCGCCGCCGGCATGTCCGGTGGCAGCGCCTTCGTGTACGACCCAGACGGGTTGTTGCCGCAGCGCACCAACCACGAGATGGTGGCCCTCGAGGTGCCCGATGCCGACGATCTCGACTGGCTCCGTGAGCGGGTCGAGCTGCACGGGCGAGAGACCGACAGCGCCGTCGCCGCGGCCCTGCTCGCCGACTGGAACACCGCCTCGGCGGCGTTCGTGAAGGTCATGCCCACCGACTTCAAGCGGGTCCTCGAGGCGGCGGCTGCCGCCCGCGCCGAGGGCCGAGACGAAACCGAAGCGGTCATGGCCGCGGCCCGGGTCTGACGCCCGGAAAGCCAGAGAGAAAGAGACTGCGAGAAACCACCATGGCTGATCCACGAGGCTTTCTGAAGCACGACCGGGAGCTCCCGTCGCACCGTCCCGTCCCCGTCCGGTTGAAGGACTGGAAGGAGGTCTACGAAGACTTCCCCGAGGACAAGCTGCGCACGCAGGCGAGCCGGTGCATGGACTGCGGCATCCCGTTCTGCACCAACGGCTGCCCGCTCGGCAACATCATCCCCGACTGGAACGACCTGACCTACCGGGGACTGTGGGAGGACGCAATCGATCGCCTCCACGCCACCAACAACTTCCCCGAGTTCACCGGGCGGCTGTGTCCTGCGCCGTGTGAGTCGGCGTGCGTGCTCGGCATCCACGAGCCGCCCGTCACGATCAAGCGCATCGAGGTCGAGATCATCGACCGGGCGTGGGCCGAAGGCTGGGTGGTCCCGCTGCCCGCCGCGGTCAAGACGGGCAAGAAGGTCGCCGTCGTGGGCTCCGGCCCTGCGGGCCTGGCCGCGGCTCAGCAGCTCACCCGGGCCGGTCACGACGTCGTCGTCTACGAGCGGGCCGACCGCATCGGCGGCCTGCTGCGCTACGGCATCCCCGAGTTCAAGATGGAGAAGCGTCACCTCGACCGTCGGCTCGAGCAGATGGAGGCCGAGGGCACGGAATTTCGCACCAACGTGAACGTCGGTGTCGACGTCAGCGCCGACGAGCTCCGCGCCGAGTACGACGCCGTCGTGCTGTGCTGTGGTGCCACCCAAGCCCGCGACCTGCCGATCGAGGGCCGCGAGTTCGACGGCGTCCATCAGGCGATGGAGTTCCTCCCCTGGGCCAACAAGGTCCAGGAAGGTGATCTCGAGGATTCGCCGATCCACGCCGGCGACAAGGACGTCATCATCATCGGTGGCGGCGACACCGGCGCCGACTGTCTCGGCACGTCACATCGCCACGGGGCGCGCTCGATCCACCAGTTCGAGATCATGCCGCGACCGCCCGAGGAGCGTCCCGACGCGAACCCGTGGCCGACCTATCCGATGGTCTACAAGGTCACCTCGGCCCACGAAGAGGGTGGCGAGCGCGAGTACGCGATCAACACCGTGCGCTTCGTCGGCGACGACGACGGCAATCTCACCGGCCTCGACACGGTTCGGGTGGAGCAGGTGTTCGAGAACGGCCGGATGAGCTTCCAGCCGGTCGAGGGCAGCGAGCAGCACTTCCCGGCCCAGATGGTCTTCCTCGCCATGGGCTTCACCGGCCCGGAGCAAAACGCCCTGGTCGAGCAGTTCGGCGTCGACCTGACCGATCGTGGCAACGTCGCTCGCGACGACGACTGGGCGACCAACGTCGACGGTGTGTTCGTCGCCGGCGACATGGGGCGAGGCCAGAGCCTGATCGTCTGGGCGATCGCCGAGGGACGCAGTGCGGCCGCCGCGGTCGACACCTACCTCATGGCGTCGACCGACCTGCCGGCACCGATCGTGCCGACCGCCGTACCCCAGCGCTGAGTCGGCGCACACGTCACCGAACGGGCCGGCTCGCCGGCTCGTTCGACGCGCCCGATGCCCGGCGCTGAGTCATTTGGCTCAGTCGCCTCAACTCCATTGGCCCTCGTCCGACGAGTGATGTGGGCACCCAGCCGGGTGCCACCAGTCTCTCCGAGGACGCTGTTCGAATGCTCAAGAGGATCAAGATCCGCGGCAAGCTCCTGTTGCTGCTGCTCACGCCGCTCCTCGCCGTGCTGCTGTTCGCCTTCAGTGGTGTGGTCGACCGCACCGACGACGCGAGCGCGAGTGCCCGCGAGGCCCGTATCGCCGAGTTCGCCGAAGCGAGCGCCGACCTCTCGACGGCGCTGCAGACCGAGCGGTTCCAGACCGTGATCTCGGCCCGTATGTCGATGGTGTCCTCCGAGCTCCGGCCCGACGAGATCGCGACCGACGAAGCGCTCGTGAGCTGGCTCGCCAGCACCGACACCGCATGGGACGACTTCGTCGATCCCGAGATCCAGACCTCGATCACCAACCTGCGCAACCGTCTCGTCGACACGATCGACGCCGAACGCCGCGAACGGTTCACGCCCGAATCGCTCGCCACCGAGCTCAACACGGTGTCGCAGCGCCTCAACGACGTCCTGATCGCGACCAACCGTGAGGCCACCGGCGTCGAACTCTTCCGTGCGCTCGACGCCTCCCGCTCGCTGATCTCCATCCAGGAGGAACTGGTCGAGATCGCACTGGTCGGTGACCGCTCGATCGTGGACGGCGAGGTCGCCCCGGTGACGCCGCTGCTGATCTCGAATGCGAGCGACAGCATCGCCGTCGCCTACGACGCCGCCTTCGACACCGTCGACGCCGACACCCAGGCTGCGCTCGACGATCTCCTCACCAACGACTTCCTTCCCCGTCTCTCGGCGTCGAGCACGAGCAACCGCGGCGGCTTCAACGCGATGAACGAGATCGGCGAGCTCTCGACCCTCGACATCGTCGAAGGCTCGGTCCAGTGGACCACGTCGAACGAGCAGCGCCTCGCCGCGCTCAACGGCGTGCTGAACGATCTGCTCGGCACCACGGCCGCCGATCTCGACGCCGCAGCCGACGCGGCCGAGTCCGAGGCCGACCAGTTCCTGCTGCTCGCCATCGGCGTGGTCGTCTTGGCCCTCGTGATGGCTGTCGTTATCGGCCGCTCCGTCTCCAAGCCGTTGATTCAGCTGACCAACACCGCTCGCCGCCTCTCCGGCGACGAGCTCCCGGCGATGGTCGAATCCATGCGCACGGCCGGCCGTACCCCAGCACCGTCGATGACTCCGATCCGAGCCCGTGGTCGTGACGAGGTCGCCCAGCTCGCCAAGGCCTTCTCGGAGATCCAGTCGGTGACCGTCGAGGTCGCCGAGGAGCAGAGCATGCTGTTGCGCCGCGGCATCTCGGAGATCTTCGTCAACCTGGCCCGCCGCAACCAGTCGCTGCTCGATCGTCAGATCGACTTCATCGACGAGCTCGAGAGCCGGGAGGAGAACCCCGACCAGCTCGAGAACCTCTTCCGCCTCGACCACCTCGCCACCCGAATGCGGCGCAACGCAGAGTCGCTGCTGGTGTTGGCCGGCGCCGAGCCGACGCGTCGACGGGGCCGTCCCGTGGAACTGGCCGACGTCGTGCGTGTCGCCATGGGCGAAATCGAGGACTTCTCTCGGATCCAGCTCATCTCGATCGACTCGGCCACCGTCGCCGGGTCGGTTGCGGTCGACCTCGCCCACCTCATGTCAGAGCTGATGGAGAACGCCACCCAGTTCTCGCCGCCCGACACCGACGTCGAGGTGGTCGGCCACCAGGCCGGCGACGGCAGCTACCAGCTGACCCTGTCGGACCGTGGCATCGGCATGTCGGCCGAACAGCTCGGCTTCGCCAACGAGACCCTCGCAGAGCCCCCGATCATCGGCCTCGAATTGAGCCGCTCGCTCGGCTTCACCGTGGTGTCGCGGCTCGCCCACCGCCTCGGCGTGGCCGTGCGCCTCACCAGCTCGTCGGAGGGTGGCGTCACCGCACTGGTGACCATCCCCTCGGAGATGGTCGGCCTGCCCGAGTCCCAGCAGCCGGTCGCCGCCGCGCCCGCGACCGACACGCCCGTGG
>JBCBYI010000151.1:0-10171 GCA_039815945.1 Actinomycetota bacterium
GACGTCGGGCTGCACGCCGATAGCGTCACCGAGCGGCATGCCGAGTTCGGCGCCGTCGACGACGACGTCGTTGAGGATGTAGATCCCGTCGTCGCCGCTCACGAGACCGATCTCGTCGGCGGCACAGCACATGCCGTTCGACATCTGGCCCCGCATCTCGCGCTGCGCGATCTCCATGCCGTTGGGCATGACCGTACCGATCGTCGCGAACGGGATGAGATCGCCGACGGCCATGTTGAACGCCCCGCAGCAGACCTGCAGCGCCTCGCCGTCGCCTCGGTCGACGTCGACGAGCTGGATCTTGTCGGCGTCGGGGTGCGGACGCAGATCGAGCACCTTGGCGAGGACGACACCGTCGACGAGCTCGCCGACGATCTCCATCTCCTCGACGGCGAGGCCGAGCGCGCTCAGCGTCTCGCCCAACTCGACGGGGTCCCCGTCGATGTCGGGTGCGAACTCACGAAGCCAGGACAGCGTCACCTTCATCGCAGGACAGGCTAGAGCGGTCGGGGCGAGTCGCCGCGGGTTTGTCGCGACGCACGCTGCATCCAAATCGTCTGATCCATACGAACTATTTCTGGGCCCGATAGACCGTTTCCGTTCGATGTGGTCACCACGACCGGTGTTGCCGTCCTACCATCGACCGACGCCTTCCGGCGTGCGGCGGCCGTTCCCAGCATTCAGCCCGTTCCCTGCAACCAGAAGGTGAAGCAGATGCTTCTCTCCAGCACGACCTCTCCGGCGTCGACGGCTCGCCTCGTCCGCCGAGGTCTCCCCGTCGCGATCGCCGCGATGGCCATCGCCGTCATCGCGTCCTTGCTGCCGGCGGCCGCTGACGAGAACGAGGTGCCCGCCGACGGCAACACCACCCTCGCCCGGAGTCTCACCGTGGGCGACGCCAACGGCTGTGTCGTCTTCGGCAGCGGCTTCGTCAAGTGCTGGGGCGCCAACGACGCCGGCCAGCTCGGCCTCGGCGACACCGAGGACCGAGGCAACGATCCCGGCGAGATGGGCGACGACCTGCCCTTCGTCGACCTCGGCCCTGGCCGCACCGCCACCGCGGTGGTGTCGGGCGCCGACCACACGTGCGCCATCCGCGACGACGGCAGCGTCGTCTGCTGGGGCGACAACGGCACCGGCGAACTCGGCATCGGGCTCGACCTCGGCGAAGACATCGGCGACGAGTCCGGCGAGATGGGCGACGAGCTCACCGCCGTCGACCTTCCCGCCGCCGCGATCTCCATCGCCGCCAACCGCAACCACACCTGTGCCATCGTCACCGGTGGCGACGTCTACTGCTGGGGGCTCAACGGCTTCGGCCAGCTCGGCCAGGGCAACAAGAGCACGGTCACCGATCCCGCCGGGCTCGACCCCGTGGCGCTTCCGCCCGGACGCACGGCAGCCGCGATCACGACCGGATCCCAGCACACGTGTGCGCTCCTCGACGACGACACGGTCGCCTGCTGGGGCAACGGCGGCAACGGGCGCCTCGGGACGGGCGACACGGTGCAGGTCGGCACCAACGCCAGCCAGCTCGGCGAGGATCTCGACGTCGTCGACCTCGGCGCGGGCCGCACCGCCCTCGCCGTGTCCGCCGGCCAGGATCACACCTGCGTGCTGCGAGACATCGGCGACGTCGTGTGCTTCGGCCGGAGCGGCTTTGGCCAGCTCGGCCAGGACTCCACCGACGACTGGGGTTCGGATCCGAGCCACATGGGTGCCGGTCTCATCACCGTCGACCTCGGTTCCGGGCGCACGGCGACCAACATCTCGACCCACGCCAACACCACCTGCGCCAAGCTCGACGACGCCACCGCCAAGTGCTGGGGCAGCAACCTGCGCGGCGCCCTCGGGCAGCTGCAGTTCGGGGCCGACCACATCGGCGACGATGCCGGCGAGATGGCCGATCTGGATCCCATCGACGTCGGTGGCGACATGACCATCCAGATCGTCACCACGGGCAACGGCTCCACGTGTGCCGTCGTGGCGAGCGCTGACCTCAAGTGCTGGGGCATCGGCACCCAGGGCATGATCGGCCAGGGCAACCCCGACGACTGGGGCATCGGCGGTGCCATGGGCGACTTCTTGCCGGTCGTCGACCTCGGATCCGGGGTTCCGCCGACCACGACCACCAGCAGCACGACCACGACGACGACCACGACGACGACCACCCCGACGACGACGACCACGACCGGGGGCGGCGGTTCGACCTCCACGACCACGACGACCACGTCCACGTCCACGACCACCACGACCACCACCACCCCGACGACCACCACCACGGGCGGCGCCGGCATCGGTGGGGCGACGACCACCACCATCCCGGGCGGCACGATCGAGATCTGCGACACCAGCGCCCGGGGCTTCACCGACATCCGCGGCTCGTTCGCTGAAGACGACATCAACTGCCTCGCCGACCTCGGCGTGATCAACGGCTTCCGCCCCGACCTCTACGGCCTCAAGTCGGTGCTCACCCGTGAGCAGGGCGTGGCGATGATCGCCCGCCTCTACCGCGACGTCATCAACCAGCCGTGCGACTCGAGCAGCCATCCCTTCCTCGACATCCCGGTCGGGCACTACGTCAACGTCGAGGCCGCCTGCCTCAACGACGTCGACCTCGTCAACGGCACCGGCCCGACCGAGTTCGGTCTGCTGCAGCCGCTGACCCGCCAGCAGGTCGCAGCGATCCTCGGCCGGCTCTGGCTCGATCTGGGCCGCGGCTGCCCGTCGCTCGAACATCCCTTCACCGACCTGGTGGAAGGCGGGTTCGCCGAGCCGTTCATCGCCTGCCTCAGCAACCTGCAGGATCCGGCCGGCGGTTCGGTCATCAACGGCCGCACGCCCACCACCTACGACCCCTTCGCCACCATCACCCGCGAGGAGATGGCTGCGTTGATCGGTCGCATCTACCGGGCGTACCTCGACGCGATCTTCTAGCCGGACGGGCCCGACTCAGAACTGACGCAGGAAACGGACGTCGTTGTTGACGAGTTCGCGGATGTCGTCGAGTTCGTACCGCATCACCGCGAGCCGATCGATACCGAAGCCGAACGCGAAGCCTTGCCACTCGTCGGGATCGATGCCGCAGTTGCGCAGCACGTTCGGGTGCACCATGCCGCAACCGCCGAGCTCGAGCCACGAGCCGTCGGGGCGGGAGATGTCGAACTCCGCCGACGGTTCGGTGAACGGGAAGTACGACGGCCGCAGACGGGTCTTCACCTCGCCGCCGAAGAACGAACGTACGAACTCGTCGATCGTGCCGGCGAGATCACCCATCGTGATACCCCGGTCGATGACGAGCCCCTCGATCTGGTTGAACGCCGGCAGATGGGTAGCGTCGGCGGTGTCGGTGCGGAACGTCCGGCCCGGAGCGACGATGTAGATCGGCGGCTCCTGGTTCTCCATCGTGCGGATCTGCACCGGCGAGGTGTGCGAGCGGAGCATGACCTCCTCGGGCTCACCGAGGTTCACGAAGATCGTGTCGAAGCTGCCGCGGGCGGGGTGCCACTCGGGGATGTTGAGGGCTTCGAAGTTGTACCAGGCGGTCTCGACCTCGGGGCCCTCGGCGACGGTGAAGCCCATGCCGACGAAGACGTCCTCGAGGCGATCGCGGGCCTGGGTGTTGAGATGCAACGACCCCCGCCGGATCTCGCGGAGCTTCTCGCTGAGGTCGAGGCGCTCCGCCTCGTACTGGGCGGCGCGGGCGCCCGCGGCCAGGCGGGCCCGGGCGTCGGCGACGACCGCCTCGAGCGAGGTGCGGGCGGCATTGATCGCCTGACCCGCAGCCTTGCGGTCCTCGGGCGCCAGCTGACCGAGCTGCTTCTTCGCCGACGTGATCGCGGACTTCTTGCCGAGGTACTCGGCGTCGAGGGCGCCGACCGAATCGAGATCGGCGGCCGAGGCGAGTCGCTCGGTGGCGTCGGCGACCAGAGCGTCGAGATCGGCGGTGAGTTCGGCAGCGGTGGTCATCGGACACACAGGTTACGGCCTCGCCGTCGTCGTGCGGGCACCCTTTCGTGCCACACTGCCGACGTGGAACACGAGGTCCGAGACAACCCTGAACGCCAACGCTACGAACTTCTCGTCGATGGCGACATCGTCTCGATCGCCGAGTACCACGAGCGCGACGGCGCGATCGTCGTCCCCCACGTCGAGACCGACCCGGCGCACCGGGGGCAGGGCATGGCCGATCGGCTCATGGCGGGCGTGCTCGCCGATCTCCGCGCCACCGATCGAACGATCGTGCCGCTGTGCCCCTTCGCCGCTACGTACATCCGCGAGCGGCCCGACGTGCAGGACCTGCTCGCCTGATCAGCCGCGGGCGGCCTCGTACAGCAGGAGCGTGCCCGCCATCGCCACGTTGAGCGACTCGGTGCGGCCGGGCATCGCGATGTGGGTCCAGGCGTCGAGATCGACATCGCGATCGAGGCCGTGGGGTTCGGAGCCCATCACGATCGCGACCGGCCGGTCGAGCACGCCCTGATCGAACGGCTCGCCACCGGTGACGTCGGTGCCGACGACTCGGACCCCACCCTCGCGCAGGGCGTCGACGGCATCGCCGAGGTCGTCGTACTGCACGATCGGCACCCGCAGCATCGACCCGGCCGATGCTCGCACCGCCTTGGGCCCCCACGGGTCAGCCCCGCCGACCACGACGACCGCGTCGGCAGCGACCGCGTCGGCTGCCCGCACGAGCGTGCCGAGATTGCCCGGATCGCCGACGCCTGCGAGGACCAAGACGACCGCCGACTCGGCCGGCAGCGCGGCGACCGGCCGCGCCACGATCGCCAGCATCGGCTGCGGCGTCGCCGAGGGCGCCAACCGCTCGAAGACATGGTCGCGAACGAGCAAGAACTCGGTACGCGATGAGAGACGATCCTCGATCGCCACGACCGACGGGTCGTCCTCGGCGTACTCCGGAACGATCACGATCGACGGCTCGTGCCCGGCGTCGAAAACCTCCCCGACCGTGCGCGGACCCTCGATCACGACGTCGCCGGAACGCGAACTGCGCCGCCCGATCAGGCGGCGCAGTTCAGCGATTCTCGGATTCTGTGCCCCGAGGACCGGACGCATGGATCCGGTCAGGAAGCGGCAGCCTCGGTGCTGGCCGCGGTGGCGGCCTCGACGAGGGCGGTGAACGCCTCGGGCTCATTGACCGCCAGGTCGGCGAGGACCTTGCGATCGACCTCGATCCCGGCAGCCTTCAGACCGGCGATGAACCGGCTGTACGTAGTGCCGTTGACCCGACACGCCGCGTTGATCCGCTGGATCCACAGCTTGCGCATCTCACCCTTGCGGGCACGACGATCACGGAAGGCGTAATTGCCGGCGTGCATCACCGACTCGTTGGCGGCCTTCCAGACACGGGACCGATTGCCGTAATGGCCCTTGGCCCGCTCCATCACGACCTTACGTCGCTTCTTGGAGTGCACAGAACGCTTGACGCGTGCCATCTCCTTCTCCTTCTCCTCGCTGGCCGTTCCGGCCAGAAAAACTCGGCTGGCCGTTCCGGCCAGAAAAACTCGTACTGAAACGGGCTCAGACGCCCAGGTCGCGGAGGTTCTTCTCGTCGGCCTTGGCGACCGCGGTGTCACCACGAAGCTGACGGATCCGCTTCGGGGACTTCTTCTCCAGGATGTGGTTCTTGTTCGCCTGACGGCGCATGAGCTTGCCGCTGCCGGTGCGCTTGAAGCGCTTGGCCGCACCCTTGTGGGTCTTCATCTTGGGCATGTCGTCTCTTCCTTCGCTGACCGGCCGGTTCTCCGGTCGGCCTTGCTCGGCTGACCGGAGCACCCGGTCAGATCACTCTTCCTCGTCGGCCACCGGGGCCTCGGCCTCAGCCGACTCCGCGTTGGCGGCCGCCTCGGCCTTCTTGCGTTCCTTCTCGTGGCGGGCCTGGGCCTGCTTGTCCGGTGCGAGCACCATCACCATGTTGCGGCCGTCCTGGCGGGGGTGGAACTCCACCTTGCCGACGTGTTCGACCTCTTCAGCGACGTTGTCGAGGATCTTGCGTCCCAGCTCGGGATGCTGCATCTCACGACCACGGAACATGATCGTGACCTTGACCTTGTGCCCCTCGCCGAGGAACTTCTCGACCTTCTTGGTCTTGGTGTCGAAGTCGCCCGGCCCGATCTTGGGTCGGTACTTCATCTCCTTGACCGTCAGGTTCGAGGACTTCTTCCTCGATTCCTTGGCTCGCTGATCGGCTTCGTACTTGTACTTGCCGTAGTCCATGATCCGACAAACCGGTGGGTTCGCCCGATCCGCGACCTCGACCAGGTCGAGTCCGGCAGCCCGAGCGATGTTGAGCGCCTCGGGTAGTGGTTTGATGCCGATCTGCTCGCCGTCCTGACCGACGAGGCGGACCTCGCGGGCTCGGATGCGGTCATTGATCCTTGGCTCGTTGCTTGGCGGTGCTATCGCCCTGAACTCCTCGTGAGCACGGAACCTCCGTAGTGGGTGGAAACGTCGTTGTCGTCGCCGACCTTCGTCAGAACCACCGAAACCGGGGCCGTCGGAACGCCCGGCCAGAGCCGGAAAACGAACAACGCGGACGCCGGGAGTCGACGTCCGCGAAACCACGCGCCACAGGCACGGTGTTGCCGTATCGGCCGACCTGGCGCACTTCGAATCGGTGGCCAGGTGGGGATCCGGCGAGCCGGCCCCACTTCCCTTTGAATTGTGCCCGTTAGGGTACCAGCATGAGTTCACTCTGGACACCTGGCGGCGAACACGAGGTTCCTCGTGACGCCGGCCCCACCGACGACGACGCCCCGGCGGTCGGCAAGCCCACCGGGCTCGATCCGGAGATGGAGGACGCGATCGCGGCGTCGCTGCCCGACGGCATCACCCTCGACGACCTCTCCCCCGAGCAGCTCGCCCAGGCCGAAGAGGCCATCCGGGAGATGGCCGCGGTGCGTGAACAGGTGCTGTCGGCTCCCGCCGCGAACGTCGTCGCGAACCATGCGATGGGCCTGTTCGAGCTCGGTGCGCTGCACCTGTCGCAGCAGACGCCCAACTTCGCCGAAGCCGGCCTCGCCATCGATGCGATGTCGGCCCTCGTCGACGGGCTCGGCGACCGACTCGGCGAGGCCGTCCCCACCCTGCAGGAAGGCCTGCAGCAGCTGCGCATGACCTATGTGCAGCTCAAGCAGCAGGCCGACGGCGAGGGCTGACCCGCCCACGTGACGCAGAACACCTGGACGCCTCGATTCCTCATGGGGTAGCTTGTGAATTCATTCACGAGCACCTCGAGGGAGGCGCCGCATGGCCGATCGCCCACACGTCGTCATCATCGGAGCAGGGTTCGGTGGTCTCGCCGCCGCGAAGGCACTCGCCGGCGCCGAGGTCGACATCACCGTCGTCGATCAGCGCAACCACCACACCTTCCAGCCCCTGCTGTACCAGGTCGCCACCGCCGGCCTCGGCGTCGACGACATCTGCTACGCAACCCGAGGGATCTTCCACCGGCAGGGCAACGCCCGAGCGGTGCAGGGCCGTCTCACCGGGCTCGATCTCGACGCTCGCCTGGTGCACCTCGCCCACGGTCGGCCCCTCCCCTACGACCATCTCGTGCTCGCCTTGGGTGCCGTCACGGCCGACTATGGCGTGCCGGGCGTCGCCGAGCATGCGTTCGGCCTGAAGAACGCCGAGGAGGCCCGAGGCATCCGCAGCCACGTCCTCGCCCGGTTCGAGGCCGCCGACCGCACGACCGATCCCTCTGCACGAGCCGCGGCGATGACGGTCGTCGTCGCCGGCGGTGGCCCGACCGGCGTCGAGATGGCCGGCGGATTCGCCGAACTCTTCCATCGCGTGCTCGACCGGGACTTCCCCGACCTCGACCTCACGAATGCCCGGGTCGTGCTCGTCGAAGGCCAGGATCGAGTGCTCGGCACCTTCTCGCCGAAGCTCGGGAGGAAGGCCCAGCGCACGCTCGAGAACATGGGGGTCGAGGTTCGAACCGGTGTGAACGTCGAGCGGTTCGAGCCCGGTGAGGTCGCCCTCGCCGACGGCACGAGCATCGCGGCCGACACGCTCGTGTGGGCGGCCGGCGTGCGAGCCCACCCCATCGCGGCCGCCCTCGGCCTCGAGACGGGGCGAGGCGGGCGCGTCGTCGTCGACGAACACCTGCGCCTGTCCGATCATCCCGAGGTCTTCGTCATCGGCGATCTCGCCGCCGCGACCCTCGACGACGGATCACTGGTTCCCCAGGTCGCGCCCGGGGCGATCCAGGGCGGCGAGCATGCGGCGGCGGTGATCACTGGCGAGCACTCGGGGCCGTTCCGCTACGAGGACAAGGGATCGATGGCCACGATCGGCCGCAACGCCGCCGTGGTCGAGTTCCCGTCGGGTCGCACGATCTCGGGTTTCCTCGGGTGGGCCACCTGGCTGGCCCTCCACCTCTACATGCTGATCGGGTTCCGGAACCGGGCCAACGTGCTCGTCAACTGGGCGTGGAACTATCTGACCTACGACCGAGGCAGCCGGCTCATCGTCGAACCCGACGGCCCGCTCGACGAGCCCTCGCTCAACCGGCCGCGCTGATCGCCGCCGCGATCTGCTCTCCGACCACCCGCGACCCCTCGATCGAGGGATGCACGAGGTCGTCGTCGAATGCGAACCGGTCGTCACCCTGGACGATCTCACCAGGATCCACGAACAGCACCGAATCGAAGCGCCCGGCGAGGGTCCGCATCCGTTCGGTGTGCTCGACCAACTCCTCGCCACAACGGGCGAACCCGAACGCCGCCCCCTCGGGGAGTTCGTAGTAGCCGACGAGCACCACGTTGCGACCCTCGGCGACCAGCGACTCGGTGAAGTCGGCCAGCACGCCACCCTGGCCGTCGCTGGTGACGATCGTGTCGGCGACCGTGGCACACTCGCCGCAGCCGCAACGGTCGTTGTAGTCGTTGCCGCCGCCGTCGAGCACGACCCAGTCGTGGTCGCCGCCGGCCTCGTCGTACTGCTCGACCACGTCACCGGCGAACGCACCACCGACCGACGCATTCACGACGGGGGCGCCCAGGGACTCGCCGATCACGTCGGGGATCGAGGCGCCGAGATCGACGTTCCACGCCATGATCGAGTCGCCCAGCGCCACGATGCTGCCGATCTCGGCCGCAGGCGCGGGCGACGCCACGTCCGCAGTGGTCGATGTCGCCGCGGCGGTGCCGTCGTCGGACGCGGCGGTGCCGTCGTCGGACGCGGCGGACCCGCAGGCGGCGACGAGCAGCGCGAGGGTGGTGAGGAGAACGAGCAGGGGGGATCGAGCGGTGCGCATGATCACACCCAAGCAGACACCGCCTGAGAGAAGGCTGAGAGCCGAGTCGCTGGTTCGATCAGGGGATGATCTTGGAGATCGGGAGCTCGACGATGTCGGTGGCGCCCTTGTCTCGCAGCTGCGGGATGAGGATGTTGATCTCGTCCTTGGCCACGACGGTCTCGACCGCGTAGCCGGCGCCGCGGAAGAGTTCGTTCACGGTGGGCGACTTCAGCGACGGGACGATCTCGATGACCTCGTCGAGCGCGTCGGCGGTGACGTTCATCTTCACCAGGACCTTGCCGCGAGCGTCGAGCACGCCCTGAAGCAGGGTGTGGATCTGGCGCATCGCGTGGGCCTTCTCCGGATCGGCGAACGAGGCCGGGTTGGCGATCAGCTCGGTGTAGCTGGTGACGAGGGTCTCGATGATGCGCAGGCCGGCGGCCTTGAGCGCCCGGCCCGTCTCGGTGATGTCGACGACCACGTCGACGATGTCGGGCACCTTGGCCTCGGTGGCGCCGTAGGACAGGCGGACGTCCGCGTCGACACCAGCCGCTTCGAGGTGACGCTTGGTGATCTCGGGATACTCGGTCGAGACCTTCACACCGGCGGGAAGATCGGCGATCGTCTGCCAGGGCGAGTCCTGGGGTACGGCCATGACGATGCGCACCGGCTTGGCGGTGGCCTTGGAGTACTTGAGCTCACCGAGGGTCTCGACCGTACTCGAGGTCTCCTCGATCCAGTCGCGGCCGGTGATGCCGATGTCGAAGAGGCCGTCGGCGACGTAGCCGGCGATCTCCTGGGGGCGCAGGATCCGCACCGACGCGATGCGCGGGTCGTTGATCGAGGCCTTGTACGCGACCGACGACGAGCGCTCGACCGGCAGGTCGGCGGCCTCGAAGAGTTCCA
>JBCBYI010000152.1:0-10138 GCA_039815945.1 Actinomycetota bacterium
CGACACCCCGTCGACGACGATGTGGCCGCCGACGGCGTGGATGCGATCGGCGAGCACACGGATCGGGTTGATGGTGGCGGCGACGTTCGACGCGTGGGTGACGGCGAGCAGGCGGGTGCGGTCGGTGATCAGTTCGTCGAGGTCGGCCGGGTCGAGCAGGCCGGTCTCGGGGTCGACCTCCCACTCCTTCACCACCATGCCGGTCTCGGCCAGGCGGCGCCACGCGCCCTGGTTCGCCTCGTGGTCCTGGCCGGTGACGATGATCTCGTCGCCGTCGTCCCACATGGGCCGCATCGCCTTGGCGAGCACATAGGTGTTCTGGCTCGTCGACGGGCCGAAGTGGATCTCACCCTCGTCGGCGTCGAAGAGCTCGGCCATCAGCGTGTGCGAGCGCCGCATCGCCTCGGTGGCGAGCACCGACGGAGCGAAGTCCCAGCCGGGCTGGCACTTGGCATGGGCGAAGAGGTCCGCGAGCAGGTTGACGACCTGGCGGGGGCAGTAGCTGCCGCCGGCGTTCTCCAAATGCGCCCACCGGCCGAGCTCGGGGTGAGCGAACGTCGGGAACTGAGCCCGGACGAAATCGAGATCGAGGGTCGTCATGCGGGCACGCTAGCCCGCACCCCCCGACTCAGGAGTTGAGCGCCTGATCGGTGCAGCCGCCCTGACCGGTCAACATGGCCCGGATGTCGGCGGGAATGTCCTCGGGGTTGTCCCGAAGACTCGACTCGAGGTCCTTGAAGGCCTCGAAGTCGCGACCGACCACGGCGTCGGCGACGTCGACCAGCCGGTTCGATCCGTCGATCTCACCGCCGAAGTACTCGACGATCTCGACGAACGCGCACTCGCAGTACACGGCGATCTCGTCGTCGGTGAAGTCGATGTCGGCACCGTCGGTGTTGGCCTCGGTGCACGCCCGGATGAAGTTGGGGCGAAGGTTGCCGTCCTCTTCGGCCTCGGCCCACGACTGCGGGTCGTTCGAGGAGCCACAGGCGCTCGCGAACACGAGCACGCTGAAGAGCATCGCGAAGATGGTGAGAGATCGCTTCGTCGTAGCCATGACGAGACGAGGGTAGCGGCGAGCGCCGCCGGGGCTACGCCGCCTTGCCGAAAATGGTGGCGAGGTGGCGATCACCGGTGGCCCGGTACACCGCCATGTCGAAGACCTCGACGGCGGAGGCGCTGGGCGCACCCGGGATCCGGAGGTTCAGCGCGGCCAGCAGCGCACGCGTGCCCTGAGGATTGCGCTCGGCGAAGTCCTCCGCGAGCAGCCCGTCCTCGTCGGTCAGATCGAGATCGATGATGAACTCGTCGAGCTCGAGATCCGGGGTCGGGAGGTGCGGCTGCATGCACCAACCATCGTCGACTCCCCCGTCTCCCGACAGAGTCGATCGAACCATCCGGGGCCGAATGGAGTCGGACGGCCCAGGGACCCCCGCCCGAACCGGGACCCGAGGCCCGGTTCGCCAGCGCCGATCTGGGCTATCCGGCCCCCAGCTCGCGAGCTCGGGCGAACACCGAATCCAGCATCTCCTCGGTGAGGCGCCCAGTGAAGGTGTTCTGTTGGCTCACGTGGAAACTGCACAGCAGGGTCGTGCCGTCGTCGAGCGGCACCTCGACACCGTGTCCGAACTTGGGCCGGGGCTTCACCCCGAGTTCCTGGCACGCGACCTGGTAGCCGAAGCCGCCGAGCACCACGATCACCTTCAGGTTGCTGAGAGCCGCCAGCTCCCGCTGGAAGAAGGGCCGGCAGGTGTCGCGCTCGACGGTGGTCGGCTTGTTCTCGGGCGGAGCGCACTTCACCGGCGACGTGATCCACGCGCCCGTCATCTCGAGGCCGTCGTCGACGCCGACCGATTCGGGCTGGTTCGCATAGCCGGCCCGGTACAGCGCTCGGTAAAGCCAATCGCCGGAGCGGTCGCCGGTGAACATCCGGCCGGTGCGGTTGGCCCCGTGGGCGGCGGGGGCCAGGCCGACGACGAGCAGATGAGCGTCGGGATCCCCGAAGCCAGGCACGCCACGCGCCCAGTACTCGTCGGCCTCGTAGGCCCGGCGCTTCTCACGCCCGATCTGCTCCCGCCACTCGACCAGGCGCGGGCACGCCCGACACGCTCCGACCTCTTCGGCGAGCGCCCGGAGCTGATCTGCCGGTTTTCGCTGACGGTTAACCACGGGGCGCAGGCTACGTTGGCCTGTCGATGGCACGTCGCTCCGCTCCCCCCACGCCCACCCTCGTCTTGTTCGTCCGCCACGGACAGACCCCGACCACCGGCGCATCGCTGCCCGGCCGGGCCCCGAACCTGCACCTCGCCGAGAAGGGCATCGCCCAGGCCGAGGCCGCTGCCGCCCGCATCGCCGGGTTGAAGAACGTCGCCGCGGTCTACGCCTCGCCGATGGAACGCACCCGCGAGACCGCGGCCCCGATCGCCAAGGCCCGCAAGCTGCGGGTCCGCCAGGCCAAGGGCCTGATCGAGTGCGACTTCGGCGACTGGACCGGCAAGAAGCTCGCCGACCTGCGCAAGCTCGACGCCTGGAAGACGGTCCAGCGCTACCCGAGCGGCTTTCGCTTCCCCGGCGGCGAGTCGTTCGCGGAGATGCAGTCCCGAGCCGTCGACGCCACCCACGAACTCGTCGCCGCCCACCCGGGCGAGACGATCGTCGCCGTGTCCCACGCCGATGTGATCAAGGCGGTCGTCGCCGCCGCAGCCGGCACCCACCTCGATCTGTTCCAGCGCATCGTCGTGTCGCCGTGCTCCATCACCGCCATCCTCTACGGGCCCGAGGGCCCGGTCGTGTTGACGGTGAACTCCACCGGCGACGATCTCACGACCCTGGCGCCGTCATGAACGATTCCTTCTCCTTCAACGAACTCGAGTTCTTCACCGTCGGCACCCTCGGCCCGCGCGGCGAGCGCGTGTTCTATCTGCAGGGTCGCGGCGACGGGCAGCTGGTGTCCTTGCGGCTCGAGAAGCAGCAGGTGGCGAGCCTGGCCGACTATCTCACCCAGGTGCTCGAGGACCTGCCCGAGGCCTCGGTCGGCGCGCTGCCGTCGGACCTCACCTTGCGAGAGCCCGTGGTCGCCGCCTGGACGATCGGCGCCATCGGGATCGCCTACTCCGCCGACGACGATCGGCTCGTGATCCTCGCCGAGGAGATGATCGAGGACGAAGACGGCGAGCCGGCGCAGGCCCGCTTCACGCTGCGGCGTGAGCAGGTCATCGGCCTGATCGACCGGGCGCGCGACGTCGTGTCGGCCGGCCGAACTCCGTGCCCGTACTGCGGCAGCCCGCTCCAGCCCCGCGACGGCGGCTGGTGCGCCTGTCTGAACTGACACCGTGGCCGCCGCCGACCACGACGACGAGTCGCCGTTCCTCCAGCGCGACCCGATCCCCACCGACCGAGCGCTGGCGCTGCTCACCGACGGCGACGTCGAGCTGGTCGGCCGGATGCCGTATTCCAGCAACGCGACCTTCCTGGTCGACATCGAGCATGACGGGCTCCAGGCCCAGGGCATCTACCAGCCGCTGCGGGGCGAGTCACCGCTGTGGGACTTCCCCGACGGCCTCTACAAGCGCGAGATCGCCGCGTTCGTCACGAGCGAGGCGCTCGGGTGGGATCTCGTGCCGCCCACCGTCGAACGCGGTCTCGTGCACGGTGTGGGCTCCCTGCAGTTGTTCATGCCGTGCGTCTTCGAGGAGCACTACTACACGCTCCACGAAGAATCGGACCGCTACGACGACGAGTTCCGCCGGATCTGCGCGTTCGACATCGTGATCAACAACACCGACCGCAAAGCGGGCCACTGCCTGCTCGGCACCGACGGTCGGATCTGGGCCATCGACCACGGCGTAGCCTTCCACCAGGAGTTCAAGCTCCGTACCGTGCTGTGGGACTTCGCCGGCGAGAGCATCCCCGAGGCGTGGTGCGACGACCTGTGGCGCTTCGTCGACGAGCCGCCGGCGGCCTTCGAGGACCTGCTCAATCCCTTCGAGCGAGATGCGATCACGACCCGCACGACGGCGCTCGGCACCGCCCGACGCTTCCCCCGAGACGACACCGGCGGCCGGCGCTACCCGTGGCCGCTGGTTTGAGCCCGACCTCGGTTCGATTCGAACACAACTGTCGATTCGGGGCATCTAGCGACACCAGCGAGAAGATTTCTCGGCCGCAACTTCCTTGAAATTCCGGCGTTCTTCGGCATCCGAGCGGAAAAGGACGAAAAAAGCACCCCGAAACCCGGCACCAAAAAATCATCTGTGCTACGTTTGGACTTACCACATCGCCTCACCGGTTCGTCCGGCGAGGCGATTTCCGTTTTCGGCGTGATGGCGGTCTCGAGGGGACGCAACCTGTCGGCGTTGCCCCGGCCATGGTCGGAACCGAAAAACGAGAAGACCCCCGGCCAAAGCCGGGGGTCTCCCACGAGGTCGTGTTGGTGATCAGCGAGCCTTGAGGGCCTCGATCAGGGCGGGCATCACCTTGTGGACATCGCCCACGATGCCGAGGTCGGCGACAGCGAAGATCGGCGCCTCCGGATCCTTGTTGATCGCAATGATGTTTTTCGAACCCTTCATGCCGACCAAGTGCTGCGTCGCGCCGGAGATGCCGGCCGCGATGTAGACGGTGGGCTTGACCACCTTGCCGGTCTGCCCGACCTGCATCGAGTAGGGCACCCAGCCGGCGTCGACGATCGCACGGCTCGCACCGGCGGCGCCGCCGACGGTGGTGGCGAGATCGTCGACCAGCGTGAAGGCGTCGGCCTCACCGAGGCCGCGACCGCCGGCGACCACGATGGCCGCCTCGTCGAGCTTCGGGCCGTCGGACTCCTCGACATGGCTCTTGGTGACCTTCGCACCGCCGGCCGTCCCGAGATCGGGAACGTCGAGATCCTCGGTGTCGGCCTCGGCCCCACCGACACCCTCGGCCTCGAAGGACTTCGGGCGGATGAGGAAGATGCCGGGCTTGCCGGAGGTGTTCTTGGTGCGCACGTCGGTGACGCCGCCGAACACCGGCTCGGAGCCGATCAGTTCGTCGCCGTCGGCCTCGAGGGCGACACAGGTGGTGATGACACCCGTGTCGAGCTTCACCGAGAGGCGACCGGCGACGTCGCGGCCGTCCTGGGTGGTGCCGAGCAGGAAGGCGTCGGGGGCGTCGACATCGCCCTCGTCGATGGCGGTCGCCACCGCAGCGGCCACGGCGACACCCTGGAGGGCGCCGTCGAGATCGCCGGTGCTGTAGACGGTGTCGGCACCGTGCTCGCCGAGCTCCTCGGCGTAGTCGTCGCCGTCGCCGGCCATGAACACCTCGACGGTGTCGGCCAGCTCACGGGCGGCCGCGAGCATCTCGAGGGTGATGGAGGCAACGGCATCGCCGTTCGCCTCGCCGAAAACCCAGATCTTGTCCAGTCCCATGATCAGTGCCTCCTAGAGAACCTTGAGATCATCGAGGAAGGCGACGATGCGCTCATAGGCATCACCCTCGTCCTCGATGACTTCGCCGGCCTCACGAGCGGGGGCGTCGGCGATCGAAACGATTTCCTGACCGGCACCGGCCCAGCCGACCGAGCCGGCGTCGATGCCGAGCCCGCCCAGATCGAGCTCGTCGACCGGCTTGGACTTGGCGGCCATGATGCCCTTGAAGGACGGGTAGCGAGGCTCGACCACACCAGCGGTGACCGACACGAGCGCCGGCAGCGGGCACTCGACCTCGTCGTAGCCTGCCTCGGTCTGGCGCTGCACCTTGGCCGCGCCGCCGTCGACGGCGACCGACTTGGCGAAGGTCACCGACGGAAGATCCATGAGGGCGGCGACCTGCTCGGGCACGGTGCCCGTGTAGCCGTCGCTCGACTCGGTCGCGGCGAGGACGAGATCCGGTTCCTGGCGCGCGATCGCGGCGGCGAGGACCTTTGCGGTGCTGAGGGCGTCGGAGCCCTTCAGGGCCTCGTCGCTGATCAGCGTCGCGCTGGCCGCACCCATCGCAAGGGCGGTGCGCAGACCGGCCGTCTCATTGTTCGGAGCCATCGACACGAGGTGAACTTCGCCTTCACCGGCAGCGTCGACCAGCTGCAGAGCCATCTCGACCCCGTAGGAGTCCGACTCGTCCAAGATGAGCTTCGCATCCCGAACGAGCGTCTTGCTCTCGGGATCGAGCGCACCCGGGTCTGCCGGATCCGGGATCTGCTTTACACAGACAACAACCTTCATAGCTCCGGAGTCTGCCACCCGGCCGGAAAAAACGCGCCACCGGGCGTTCGGCAAAATTCGTGAACCTTCCGCCCAGCGCCGCCACTGGTACCGTCGCGCCCTGTGCGGATCCTGTTCATCGTGAACTCCGTGGCCTCCTCGGTCACCGCCCGACGCCGGGTCGTGATCCACAAGGCGCTGTCCGCCGACCACGACGTGACCCTGGCCGAGACCAGCCGCCGAGGTCACGCCACCCGACTCGCACAATCCGCCGCCCGGGAGAATCACGACCTCGTCGTCGTGCTCGGTGGCGACGGCACCCTCAACGAGGCCGCCAACGGTCTCGCCGGCACCGACACCGCACTCGCGACCCTGCCCGGAGGCTCGACCAACGTCTTCGCCCGCATCCTCGGCCTGCCCGACGACAGCGTCGACGCCGTCGGCGTGCTGCTCGAGGCGCTCGCCGCCGGCAACATCCACCGCATCGGGCTGGGCGCCGTCGAAGGGCGCTACTTCCTGTTCCACTGCGGCGTCGGCTTCGACGCCGCCGTCGTCGAACAGGTCGAGCGCCGTGGCCCGTGGAAGCGCTGGGCCGGCCATCCGCTGTTCATGTACGCCGCCATCGACACCTGGATCCGCCGCGTCGACCGCTCGACGCCGCCCCTCCGCATCGTCGACGGCAACGGCCGCGAACGCACGCGCGGCTACTTCTCGATCGTCATGAACGCCAACCCCTACACCTTCCTCGGCAACCGGGCCTTCGAACTCGTCCCCGAACTCACCCTGCACGACCCCCTCGCCGCCGTCACCCTCGAGAAACTCAACCTACGCACGCTCGGCCCCGTCGCCGCCGCCGCACTCGCCCACCGCCCCATCGACGGCCGCAAGAACCTCGACATCGCCACCGGCGTGCGGTCCCTCGTCATCGAGAGCGACCCGCCCTCGCCCTACCAGGTCGACGGCGACCACCTCGGCGCCAGCAAGCGACTCCGCTTCACCTGGACACCCAACCACCTCGCGCTGCTGATGCCGCTGCGCTGAGCTCTGGTCTGATGCCGCTGCGCTGAGCTGATCACACCGCTGCGCTGAGCTGATCACACCGCTGCGCTGAGCTGATCACACCGCTGCGCTGAGCTCTGGTCTGATGCCGCTGCGCTGAGCCTTGGGGTCAGTCGACGAGGGCGTCGACCACCTCGCGGGCGATGTCGGGCACGTCGGTGCACAGCCCGTCGACCCCGTAGCCGGCCAACACCCGCATGCGATCGGGGTCGTTCACCGTCCACACGTTGACCTCGAGCCCCTCGTCCTGGGCCCGCTCGACCATCGAGGCGGTGACCAACGGGTCATACGGATGGATCGCCGACATCTCGTGGGCGCAGGCCCGAGCGATCGCCATCGCCGGATCACCGATGTCGAACAGATAGGCGAGCGGAATGGTGGGATCGACCGCGTGGAGCCGATCGAGCGTGTCGATGTTGAACGACGACACCAGGGCCCGTTCCGGGCCGAGGTACGCCTGCACCAGACCGGCGACCGCGTCGGAGACGAGATGCTCGGCGTCGTAATCCGGGTCGGTCGGCAAGTTCTTGATCTCGATGTTGACGCCCATGCCCTGACACTCCTCGAGCGCCTCGGCCAGGCTCGGGACGAACTCGGGCAACTCGTCGACGGTGAGCTCGGCCAGCAGTCGCCCATCGGCGAGCTGGGCGTCGTGGTGGACGACGACCACCCCGTCGGCGGTCCGGCGCGCGTCGAGCTCCACCCAGTCGGCGCCGAACTCGCGGGCGAGGCGGAACGCCGGAAGCGTGTTCTCCTGTGCCGCTTCGCGGGCACCGCGGTGGGCGATCACGGTGGGGGCCGATGCCATGCCCCGCAGTCTTCCACCTCTCGGCCACGAGTGGTGTCACCGGCACCTGTTTCGGTCCCGGACGGCCGCAGACCGCGCGACCCGGCCACGCGGCGTGGAAAACGAGAACCGGTTACAAGTTTTGCTTGCCGAACGGTAGAACCAGTTCCTACTATGCGATCTGGCCGGGACATGGCCCGGATCGCCAAAACCGAGGGGGACACTCGTGGCACTGACCGCTGACGCTTTTTCCAGCAGTGTTGACTGGCGAAAGGACGCTCGTTGTCGCGACACCGATCCCGGGTTGTTCTTCCCGGTCGGCACCACCGGCTTGGCGGTGGAACAGATCCAGAACGCCAAGGACGTGTGCAACCAATGCAACGCCAAGGCTGCCTGCCTCGAGTTCGCCCTCAACACCAACCAGGACACCGGCGTCTGGGGTGGCACCTCCGAAGAGGAGCGCCGGGTGATCCGTCGAGCTCGCCGCCAGCAGCGAACCGCCGCCAAGGTCTGAGCCGGCCGGTCAGCTCAGCCGACCACCACCGGGTCGCTGCGTCGCCGCGGCACCCGGATCTCCACGAGCGCGCCGCGGGGCGCATCGGCGCGCGCGGCGCCGATCGTGATGGTCCCGCCGAGGTCCGACACCACGAACGTGCGCACGATCGCCAACCCGAGCCCGGCGTCGCGATCGAGTGAGAAGCCGTCGGGCACGCCGACCCCGTCGTCGCGTACGCGGACGATGAGGTCTCGTCGATCGCGAGCGACCTCGACGCGCACATTCGCGCCCTTCCCGGGCGGGGCGTGATCGACGGCGTTCTGGACCAACTCCACGAGCGCCACCGCGAGCGGCATGGCCACCTCGCCGGCGAGCTCGCCGACCTCGCCCGTGACCTCGACCTGCAGTGGCCGATCCGGCGAGGCGAAGCCCTCCTGCACGAGCTTGACCACCCGGCGCACGACGGTGTCGAAGTCGACCTCGTCGGTCGCATCGGTCGCGAGCGTCTCGTGGACGATCGCGATCGATCCGATCCGCCGGGCGCTCTGCGCGACCGCGTCTTTCGCTTCGGTCGAGGTCAGCCGGCGCGACTGCAGCTGCAACAGCGACTGGATCGTTTGCAGGTTGTTCTTCACCCGGTGATGGATCTCGCGGATCGTGGCGTCCTTGGAGACGAGCAGCCGCTCTCGGCTCCGCAACTCGCTCACGTCGCGTGTGAGCACCAGCACCCCTGTCGATCGGCCCTTGGCGAGGAGCGGGTGACACCGCAACACCACGGACAGGTCGTCGCTGTGGTCGATCTCGGTGATCGTGCTCAAGCGGGTCTCCAGCGCCCGCCGAACCACCGCGTCGTCGATCCCGATCGAGTCGAGCCCGCGGCCGATCAACTCGGCCTGGACGCCGAGCCGATGCAGGGCCGACACCGCGTTCGGCGACGCGAACTCGATGCGCCGCTCCCGATCGAGGACCAGCACACCATCGCCGACCCGGGGTTCGCGGAACTCACCGAGCTTCTCGGGCCGACCGAGCGGGAACGTGCCCTCCTCGATCATCACCGCGAACCGCTGGAAGACCTCGCGGTACTCCCGTTCGAGACCGCTGTGGATCCGGGTGAGGCCGGCCTCGCCCTCTCGGGTCAGCACGGCGATGATCTCGCCGTCGTGGCGGACCGGTACGTGGTCGACCATGACGCTGCGGGTCCAGTTGGAGTTCGACTGGCCCTCGAGCACGGTCGTGTCGAGGGTCTCCGACGACACCCGCTCGGCCATCGGACTCTCGAACCGCAACCCGTCGGTGAAGCAACGTTGCACCATCGGCCGGGTCGAGGACGCGACGATCTGGCCGACGGGGTCGCCGGCGTGCGCGGTGGGACCCGTCGACGAGCGGATGTGGCCGAGGACGACGAACGAGGTAGCGTCGGCGTCGACCGGTGCGTAGAGCAAGAGGTCGGCGAAGGCGAGGTCGCAGGGCAGCGCCCACGAACCCACCAGCCGCTGCAGATGCGAGATCGCGTCGTCCGACAGCCGCGTGTGGGCGGCGGCCAGTTCGGCGAGGCTCGCCATCGTGTGACCCTCAGCTCACCGCCCGGGTCGGGATCAGCCGAACCCGATTGGGTTG
>JBCBYI010000153.1:0-10121 GCA_039815945.1 Actinomycetota bacterium
GAGGGGTGTGTTCGCGGCGAACGCTGCTACCATTTCCGTCCCTAGGGGCCGTTAGCTCAGTTGGTTAGAGCGCCTGCTCGACACGCAGGAGGTCACAAGTTCGACTCTTGTACGGCCCACTCCATCACGACCGGCCCTCGGGCCGGTCGTCGTGGTTTTCGCCCCCGTGTCGAGCGGCTACCGTGCCGCTCGTGGCCGACGAGCAGCTCGAGATCTACCGATCCAGCATCGACAACATCGATGCGGCGCTGATCCTCCTGCTCGCCGAGCGCTTCAAGGTCACCAAGGCGGTCGGCGAGTACAAGGCCGCGGCAGGACTCCCGCCGGCCGATCCCGATCGCGAGAAGATCCAGATCGCCCGGCTCCGGCGCCTTGCCGAGGAGGCCAATCTCGACCCCGGGTTCAGCGAGAGCTTCCTGCGGTTCGTGATCGCCGAGGTGATCCGCCACCACGAACGGGCCGGAGCCACCGAGTCGTGACTCACTCGGCGTCGAGTTCCTCGACGCGGTGCACCTCCAGGCGGCGATGCACGATGCGCCAGCCGGCGCTCGTGGGCCCGTAGCGGTCGTGATAGGTGATGGTCATCACCCGGTCGGTTCGGCGGCCATCGGCGTCGGTCGACCAGTGGTGGGCCTCGCACTCGACCGTGCCGGTCGCCTCGCCGTCGTCGGCGGCGGCGAACGCCACCGCCCCGACCCGGTGGTCGGTCCGGTCGTAGCGGTACAGGCCCGTCATCGCCGTGCGGATTTCGGCCCGGCCCGACCGCCGGCCGTTCGGCGTCTCGAGTTCGGCGTCGTCGGTGAAGACCTCGTCGAACGTATCGAACGCTCGGGTGTCGACGATCTCGGCGTAGCGGGCCACGAGGGCGGTGAGGGCGTCGGCGGGCGGCTTCACGCCGCGAGCGTGGCCGTCACCACCGTCTCGCGCAAGCGGCCCCGGAACGGGGGCGCGATCCGCCAGACTGGAGGGGTGCGTCGTCTGAACCAGCTCGTGCGTCTCGCCGTCGTCGGTGTCTTGATCATGGTGCTCACGCCGATCTGGGCGGTCGACCGCGCGGTGGCCAACGTCCGGACCCGCGGCCGGGGCCGCACCGAGTCGATCCCTCGCTCGAGCCTGACCGCGGCCGGCGGACTCGAGGCGATCATGGCGGCCGAACGGCCGATGATCATCACCGACCTCTACGAGCAGCTCGACCTCGACATCGCGCCCGATCTCGACGGCTTGCGCACGGTGGCGCCCGAGACACCGTTCCCTGTCAACCGGCACCTGGCCGAAGCGCCGTACTTCCTCTACGTCGGCGACTACGGCGCCACGCGGGAACGGGTCGATCAGCGGACCATGGGGCCCTTCCTCGACGAACTCTTCGGCGACGGCGTGGGTCTCGAGCTCACCACCTACAAGCTCTTCGCCATCCACGAACTCGACGGCGGCATCGGCCGCATCATCGAGGACATGGCGGCGGCGCTCGAGCGCCTCGTCGGTCGCAAGGCCGAGCCCAAGGCCTCGGGCATCTGGATCGGCGCCGAGGGGTGCACGACCCCGCTGCACCACGACGCCTGGACGGGTCTGCTCTTCCAGCCCGTCGGTTCGAAGTCGATCGTGATGTACGGGCCCCGCGACCGCGCCAACATCTACTTCTCCTCACCGTTCAAGCCCCTGTCGACCTGGAGCCGGCTGCCCGCCCGCTCTCGCGACGCCGACCCGGCCCGATTCCCGCGGCTCGAGCGCGCCGTTCGCTTCGAGGGGCGCCTCGGGGAGGGGGAGACGCTGTTCATCCCGGCCTTCTGGGCCCATGAGATCGAGGCGCTCGAACCCAACGTGAGCATCCCGTTCCGCTTCGCCACCCGGCCCGCCGACCACCTCGATCCGGGGTTCCTCCGGCCGGCGGTCGAGATCTTCAACGGCAAGCTCACGGCCCTGCGCCGCTGACACCGTGGCCGCCGCCGACACTGTCGACGAAACGGCCGGTCCGCCGCGCTCGGGCCGCCTCGGCTACCTGCCCGGGCTCGATGGTCTTCGTGCGGTCGCCGTCGGTGCCGTCTTCGTTCATCACGCCGAGCAGCTCGACGGCGGCTTCCTCGGGGTCGACGTCTTCTTCGTCATCTCCGGCTTCTTGATCACCGCACTGGCGATCGGTGAGGTCGAGCAGACCGGCCGACTGAACCTCTGGTCCTTCTGGGCCCGGCGGGCCCGGCGGCTGCTCCCGGCCGTGTTCGCGCTGTGCGCCGCCGTCGTCGTGTGGTCGGCGTTCGACGGCGCCGCGACCGTCGACGTTCGTCGTGAGGTCGTCGCCACCCTGCTGTACATCGCCAACTGGGACCGGCTCCGCGAGGGCTACGAGTACTTCGCGGCCTACGAGGATCCGTCGCTGCTCGAACACACCTGGTCGCTCGCGATCGAGGAGCAGTTCTATGTCGTGTGGCCGGTGCTCCTCGTCGCCGCGGTGTGGACGAGTCGCCGGATCGGAGGTTCCCCCCGCACCGTCGTCGCGGTGGGAGCGATGGGCATCGCGGTCGCGTCGGCGGCGTGGAGCTGGTGGTCGGCCGCCGACGGCGCCGATCTCAACCGCCTCTACTTCGGTACCGACACCCGTGCGGTCGGCCTCGCCCTCGGCAGCGTGGCCGGATGTGTGCTGGCCCGGGGCGCGGCCACCGGCGAGCGTCGGGTCGGCGCGTTCGCGACCACGGCGGGCTTCGCCGGCACCGCAGTGCTCGGCTGGCTGATGCTCGTCGCCGACGGCACCGACCGGTGGCTCTATCAGTGGGGATTCCCGGTCGCCGCCGTCGCCTCGCTCGCCGTCATCGTCGCGGCGCTCGGTGCCGGCCCGATCCGGTCGATCCTCGCCGTCGGGCCGCTCGTCGCGATCGGCAAGGTGTCCTACGGCGTGTACCTGTGGCACTGGCCGGTGATCATCGTGCTCGACGAGGACCGCACCGGCCTCGACGGCTGGGCCCTCGGGCTGATCTGGGTGGCCGTCACCGCGGCGCTCACCGTCGCCTCGTGGGTGCTCGTCGAGCGGCGGGCCCCCCTACCGACCCGGGAGATCCCGGCCCGGGCGATCAGCTATGCCGGCACCGCCGTCGCTGTGGCGGTCGCGGCGTTCGTGCTCGCCCCGGCCGAGACCGAGCCGGTCGAGCTCGTGCTCCCGAGCGCCACCACCAGCACGACGATCGCACCCACGACGGTGCCGTCGGCTGACGACGCCGAGACGACCACCACGACCACCACCGAACCGCCACCGCCCGATCGCCCGGTCCGGATGCTCATCCTCGGCGATTCGATCGCCGAGTCGTTGGGCGAACCCCTGCTCGACACCTTCGAGGTCGGACCGCTCGAGGTCGAGGTCACCAACCGCTCGGTGATCGCATGCCCCGTCACCTGGGAGGGGAACTGGGCCTTCACCGACGGCCGGCTGGTCGACGACCCGAGTGCGTGCGACGGCGACGACCGGTTCGCCGCCGACCTCGACGAGGTCGATCCGGATCTCGTGTTCTTGTTGTTCGGATGGTCCGGCGGGCTCGCCGATCGTCGCTTCGACGACGGCTCGACCGCCGGCCCCTGCGACGAGCCCTTCGATCGGCGCTACGCCGCCGACTATCAGGCCCTCATCGACCGCATCGGCACCGATGCCGCCGTCGTGATCGCCACCGTCGCCCCGCCGACGAGTTTCCGCTTCGACGATCAGCGCGACCGTCCGGCCTGCCTGAACGAGCTGATCGGCGAGCTCGAGGCGCCCACGTTCGACTTCGGCGAATGGCTCTGTCCCGGCACGGACTGCAGCGCAGCCGAGCCGCTCTTGCGCGACCCGGTGCACTTCGCCGCCACCCCCGAGGTTCGTGAGCTGGTGTGGCCCGCGATCGTCGATGAGGTCGTGTCGACCCTCGGCGTCGAGGAGACCCGGGCGCTCGTGGCCGACCGCTAGATTCGTCCGGTGCACGACGCAGCGCTGATCGAGGCGGTCCACGCCAACCGGGCCGGATCGGTCGCGTCCGAACTCGACGGCGAACTCGCGCAGCGGGTCGTCGACGCGTGCCGGGCCGTCGGCGGTCACCGTGACGAGGTCGCCGCCGAGGTGCTCGCCCTGCTCACCGCCGCCGGCGTCGACGCGAGCCGCGGCGCCGTCGAGCCTCTCCCGCAGCGCCACACTATCGATCTGCGCGTCGCCGACGTCGCCACCGCCCAGGCCGCCGCCGACGCCCTCGCTCCGGCCGGATTCGAACCGTGGAACGCCTGGACCGGCGGCGCCCGGCGCTCGTTCGAACGGCACGGCGATCTCGCCACCGTCGCCCGTACCGACACCGTCACGACCGTCGTCCGGCTCCGCTGGCGCACCTCGGGTGAGATCCCTGCGTGGCGCCGCGCCGTGCGTCCGACGCCGGGCGACTGGCGGCTCGTGTCGCTGCCGTCCTGGGCGTGGTGGGCCTACCCGGCCGTTCGCCTCGTGCGTCAGGTGCTCGAGCGGATCCAGCCGGCCCGTCGCCACGCCGGATCCCTCGGCCCCTTCCTCACCACCCCCGACTCGCTCCTCGATCCGCTGCTCGATCTCGTCGCCCTCGACGCCGACGATCGCATCGTCGACCTCGGCTGCGGCGACGGTCGGCTCCCCGTGGCGGCGGCCCGGCGGGGCGCGGTCGCCGTCGGCGTCGAGTACGACGTCGACCTCGTCGACCGGGCCGAGCGCCGGGTCGTCGAGGCCGGCCTGGCCGACACGGTCACGATCGTCCGGGGCGACGCCCGCACGGTGCCGCTCGACGACTACGACGTCGTCTTCGCCTTCCTTCCGGTCGACGTCATGGCCGACCTGCTGCCCGCCGTCCTCGGCCGGATGCGGCCCGGAGCCCGGCTCGTGCTCCACGAGCAGCATCGGCTGCCGCCCACGATGCGACCGGCACCCGACCGCTCGGATCTCGTCGTCAGCGACGACGCCCTCACCGTCGCCCACCGGTGGTCGCCATGAGTGAGCAGCCACCGACCTCGGTCGCCCTCGGCGGCCGCCGCACCGCCCATCACGAGCCCACCCGTACGCAGCAGCTGATCTGGGCCAGTCAGCGCCGCCACCGCGACGTCCCGCTCGCCAACATGGCCGACCGGATTCGGATCCGAGCGGCGATCGATCCGGACCGGTTCGTCGCCGCGGTCGACGCCGCGATCCGGGCGACCGAGTTGCTGCGCATGGTCATCGACCCCGACGGATCTCGCGTCTCCATCCTCGCCACCCCGCCGCGCCGCACCGACGTGGTCGACGTGTCGGTGGCCGACACCGATGCCTGGATCGCCGACCGGGTCGCCACGCCGATCGATGCGACCGAGTGTGTCTACGACTCGGTGCTGCTGCGTCACACCGACGACGACTGGACCTGGTGGATCGACGTCCATCACGTCGCCATCGACGCGTGGGGCGCGGCCCGGCTGGCCGACGTCGTCGCCGCGTCCTACGGCCACGACGACGATCCGGTCGACGCCGACCTCGCCCCGCTCGTCGGCTCGTCGCTCTACGCCGAGCGCGACACACCGCCGGCGCCCGAAGGCGTCGACGAGGCGTGGGCCGCCGACGCGGCCGCCGCCGGCCCCCAGCCGCCGCTCGACCTCTACGGGCGGCGCGGCGAGCGCACCACGGCCGTCGACCGTCTCCAGCTGGCCACGCCGGAGCTGCGCGCTGCGCTCGACGCGGCGCTCGCCGGGCCCTACCGGGCGTTCTCGCCCGAGCTGAGCCTGCTCACCCTCGCAGCGATGACCACGGCCACCTTGGTGCGCCGGCTCGATGGCCGCGATGCAGTGGTCGTGGGTGTGCCTGTCCATCACCGCTCCGGTCCGCACCGCAACGACGCGATCGCCCCGATGATGGAGCTCTACCCGCTCACGGTGCAGGTGATCGACGGCGAGACCAATGCCGAGATGTTCACGCGTGTGCTGCGTTCGATCATGGGCGTGCTGCGTCGAGCCCGGCCGGGGGAGAGCCCCGACACGCCGTTCGAGGTGGTGCTCAACGTCACGACCGCCCGCTACCAGGACTTCGCCGGGCTGCCGGCCACTCGAGCGTGGGTGCGCTCGGGGCATGTCGAGCCCAACCACGTGCTGCGGTTCCAGATCTTCGACCGCTACGCACCCGAGACCGTCACCGACGATCACGACGGCCACGAACTGGTCTGGGAGCTCGACGTCAACGCCGGTCTCAGCGCCGACGGCGCCCACCATCGACTCGTCGATCACGCCGGCGCGGTGCTGTCGACCATCCTCGCCGGCCCCGACGAGCTCGCCACCCGAGCCTCGCTGCTGGGCCCGGCCGATGTCGACGACCTCGCCGCGCTCAATCCCGAGGCCGAGGCCCGCGACGCGGCCGAGCCCGTGCACGATCAGATCCGCCGCCGGCTGCAGGCCACGCCGGATCGAGTCGTCGCCGAGCTGGGCGACGAACAGCTCACCGCCGGCGAGCTCGACGGGCGGGCCGACGCTCTCGCCCGACGCCTCGTCGCCGACGGGCTCACGCCGGGCCGGCCCGTGGGTCTGCGGATGGGCCGCGGGCTCGAGGTGCTGATCGCGATCCAGGGTGTGCTCCGCTCGGGCGGCCGGTTCGTGTTCCTCGACCCGGCCGACCCCGAGAGTCGCCACGACACGGTCCGCGACGACGCAGCGTTGTTCACCATCCTCGATGGTCTGCCAGAGGGCGACGCTCCCGACGTGGCGCTGCCGACGGTCGGTCCTGACGACGGCGCCTACATCCTCTACACCTCGGGCTCGACCGGCCTGCCCAAGGGCGTGCCGATCAGCCATCGCGGCCTCGCCGAGTATCTCCGGTTCGCGATCGAGTCCTACACCCGGCCCGACGCGCCGCCGGTCGTCGCGCTGCACTCCTCGCTCGTCTTCGACCTGACGATCACGAGCCTGTTCCTCGGCCTGCTGACCGACGGCACGACGATCGTCTATCCGGCCGACCCGGTCGAGGCGCTGGGCCAGATCGCCGCCGAACCACGCATCACCTTCCTCAAGGCGACGCCGTCCCAGCTCGAGATCCTGGCGCGGGTCGCCGACGGGCCGATGCAGCTGCGCGACGTCGTCGTCGGCGGTGAGGCGTTCCGCCGTCCCGTCGCCGAACGGATTCGCGAGCTTTCGGCCGCCGACGTCCGGATCTTCAACGAGTACGGCCCCACCGAGGCGGTCGTCGGCTGCATGATCCACGAGTACGACCCGGCGGTCGACACCGACACGGATGTCCCGATCGGGTACGCCGCACCGGGCGCCGGTCTCGTCGTGCTCGATGCCCTCGGCGAGATCGCGGCGCCAGGCGCCTGGGGCGAGTTGTACGTCCAGCGGATCGGGATGGCCGAGGGTTACCTCAACCGCCCCGCACTCAGCGCCGAACGCTTCGGTCCGCTGTCGATCCGGGCTGCGGACCGAGCCGTGCTCGGCGGCGCCGACCCCGACGCCGTCTGGTACCGCACCGGCGACCGCGTGCGCCTCGAACGGCCCGGCGTGCTCGTCTACGGCGGTCGCCACGACGACCAGTTGAAGGTGAACGGCATCCGCCTCGAACCAGCCGAGGTCGAGGCCGCGCTCGTCGCCATCCCCGAGATCGACACCGCGCTCGTGCGGGTGTGGTCGCCCGCCGACGCGACCGAGGCGACCGCCCTCGAGCGCTGCGTGCGCTGTGGGTTGGGCACCGACGTCCCCAACCTCGCGATCGACGCCGAGGGTGTCTGCTCGGTGTGTCGCCAGTACGAGGTGGTCGAGCCGCAGACCCGAGCCTGGTTCCGCACCGAGGCCGATCTCGACGCCCGCCGCGACGCGGCGGCGGCCCGACGCACCGGCGACTACGACTGTCTCCACCTGCTCTCGGGCGGCAAGGACTCCACCTATGCGCTGTACCAGCTCGTCGAGCGGGGCTGGAAGGTGCATGCGCTGACCCTCGACAACGGCTTCATCAGCGAGGGAGCCAAGGCCAACGTCCGTCGCAGCATTGCTGACCTGGGTGTCACCCACGAGTTCGTCACCACCCCGGCGATGAACGAGATCTTCCGCGACAGCCTCGACCGGTACTCGAACGTCTGCCAGGGCTGTTACAAGACGATCTACACTCTCGCCGTCGCCCGAGCCGAGCAGCTCGGGATCCCCGTGATCGTGACCGGGCTCTCCCGTGGTCAGTTCTTCGAGACCCGGCTCGTGCCCCACCAGTTCGAGGCGGGTCGCTTCGACCCCGACGCGATCGACGAGACGGTGCTCGAAGCGCGGCGGGTGTACCACGCCACCGAGGACGCCGTCACCCAGCTGCTGCCCGAACAGGCCGTGTTCGCGGGCGGCGACGTCCTGGACCGCATCGAGTTCGTCGACTTCTTCCGCTACGTCGACGTCGAACTCGCCGAGATGTACGACTTCCTCGAGAACCAGGCGCCGTGGCTGCGGCCCGACGACACCGGCCGCTCGACCAACTGTCTGATCAACGTCGCCGGCATCTCCGTACACACTCGCGAGCGGGGCTACCACAACTACGCCGAGCCCTATGCCTGGGACGTCCGGCTCGGCCACAAGACCCGTGACGAGGCGCTCGACGAACTCGACGACGAGATCGACATGTCCGAGGTCGTCGAACTCCTCGGCGAGGTGGGCTACGAGCCCAAGACCCAGGGCATCCTCACCGCCTGGTACCAGACCGCCGACGGCACCGACCTCGACCCCGACGACCTGCGTCGGCGCCTGCGGGCCTCGCTGCCGGCCCACGCGGTCCCCGCGGCGTTCGTGCGGGTCGAGGAGATGCCCCTGGCGGCCAGCGCCAAGGCCGATCCCAGCCTGCTCCCGGTGCCGACCCGCTTCCACCGCCACGGCGGCGACGGCCGGGCGGCCGCCACGCCCACCGAGGAACGCCTCACCCGGATCTGGGGCGACGTGCTCGGCATCGACTCGGTCGGTACGACCGACGACTTCTTCGATCTCGGCGGGGCCTCCCTCGACGCGCTGGCGGTCGTCGCGCTCGTCGACGAGGCCTTCGGCACCGATCTGCCCGACGCGGCGGTCTTCCGGGCCCGCACGATCGTGGAACTCGCCGAGCAGGTCGACGCAGCGGAACGGGTCGGCCCGGCCGACGCCCTCGACACCTCCGACGCCGGTTCCGTTCTCTCGCCGGGGGAGGAGGCCATGCTCTTCGACTACCGGGCTGCGCCCCACGACACCCGGTACAACGTCAACCGGCTTTACACCCTCGACGGGGTGGTCGATCTCGATCGCTTCGAAGCCGCGCTCCACGACGTCGTCGCCCATCACACACCGCTGCACACCGCCTTCGACGCCGACCGCACCGATCTCGGATCCTCGGCGCTGTCGATCACCCATCTCGACGTGATGACGGCCTCGGAGATCGATGCCTTCGCCGACGAGCAACGCTCGGTCGCCTTCGATCTCGATGCGGGGCCTCTGGTTCGGGTCCACATCGCCCCGACCGGAGCCGACCAGACCTCGGTGCTGATCGGCATGCATCACATCGTCGTCGACGCCGGCACCTTCGACGTGTTCTGGCGTCAGGTCGCCGATCGAGCGGCGGGCGAAGCGCTTCCCGTACTCCCCACCGCCTACGCCGAGCACGGCCGGATCCATCGTCGCCGACACGCCGAGTCGACCAGCGCAGCGTTCTGGGTCGATCGCCTCCGGCTCGCCGAACCGGCCGGGGCGCTGGCGTTCCCGGTGCCGAGCGTCGAGCCCGACGGCTACCGCGAGCGGGCGTGCGATCTCACCGTGGGCGAGTTGCAGGAGCTCGGGCAGACACCGTTCGCCGTCGCACTCGCCGCGGTCGCGACCGTCGCCTCCACGTTCGGCGCCGGGGTCGAGCCGTCGATCGGGGTGACGGCGTCGGCCAACGATCGATCCGACACCCGCGACGTCGTCGGCTACTACCTCAACACCTTGCCCCTGCGGGTTCGCGCCGATCTCGACGCGACGTTCGAGACGGTGGTCGACCGGGCCGGCGCCGAGGTCGCCGCGACCCTCCCGCATCGCACCTACCCGTTCGCGTCGATGGTTCGAGAGGCCCGCCGAGCGGGCGCCGCCGCCCCGGATGTCCGCGTCATGCTCGCCTACGAACGGCTCGAGCAGCCGACCTATCCGGGCGTCGAGGCGCGACAACGCATCCTGGCCTC
>JBCBYI010000154.1:0-10061 GCA_039815945.1 Actinomycetota bacterium
GAACACGGGATCGCCGACGCAGAACGCGAGGCCGAGGAGATCGTCGAGGACGGTCGGCAGCGAGGCCGCGACATGGTCAACGAGGCCCAGGTCGTCCGCGAGCGCATGCTCGGTGACCTCGCCCGCAAGCGTCAGACCGGTCGAGCACAGGTCGAACAGCTCCGAGCCGGACGGGATCGTCTGCTCGAATCCCTGACGATCGCGCAACGGTCGCTCGACACGGCGATGAAGGATCTGATCGACGCTGTGCCCGAGGCCCGGGCGGCGGCGGAACGGGCGGGCATGCGCGTCGCCGCGGAGGTGACCCCCACCGTCGAGATCATGGAGGCGGAGATCGAAGCGGCTCGACTCGTGGGCCATCCGCTGGTCGAGGGCGTCGCGGTGCCGGGGTCCGGCGACGACGTCGAGGCCGACGAGCCCGATCCGGCCTTCGTCACCGCCGAGATGGAGGCGCTCACCCACGTCGACGAAGCGCTCGAGGCCGAGGCCGAGGCCGACGCTGAGCCGCCCGAGGAGGAACCCGCGGCACCGGAGGCCGAACTCGGCGCCGAGGAGGAGCCGCTCGAGGAGGAGCCGCCGGCCGACGATGTCGAGCCGACCGATGCGGCGCCCGCGGTCGAGTGGGCCGAGGTTCCCGCGACGCAGGACGAACCGGAGTCGGAACCGGAGTCGGAGGGCGAGGACGCGGTCGACGGTTTGTTCGCGCGTCTGCGCGAGGCCCGCGACGACGACGCACCCGACGACGACACGGTGCAACCTGACGCCGACATGGCGGAACCCGCGGCCGAATCGGCGCCGGACGTCGAGCCGGAACCGGACCCCGAGCCCGAGCCGGAACCCGTGTCCGAGCCCGAGCCCGACCCCGAGCCCGAGCCCGAGCCGGAACCCGTGTCCGAGCCCTCGGCTGCGGTGGTCGACCCGAATCGGGCGCTGCGCGAACGGGCCGAGAGTGTCGCGACGCGAGCACTCAAGAAGACCCTCGTCGAAGAGCAGAGCACCCTGCTCGACGGGATCCGTCGCAGCGGCGGCGATGCGGTGGCGGTCGTCGTGGCCGACGCCGACGCCCACGCCGGTCCCTACGAATCGGCCGTCGACGCCGCCTTCGACGAGATCCTCGAAGCGCTGGGTGGCGAGGCCGGCGCCCGCGAGGTGGGGTACGAACAGGTCCGCGCCGTTGCGCTGGACCCTGTGCGCAATCGGCTGATGGAGGTCGCCGAGCGTACCGATGATGCCGAGGAACTCTCCGACACCGTCCGCGGGCTCTATCGCGAATCCCGCTCGCGCCGGCTGCCCATGGCCGCCGCAGCCGCGGTGTCCGCCGTGGTTGGTGCCGTCGTCGTCGCCACGGCCGACGGGCCGGTGCGATGGATGGCCGATCCCGCAGGTCCGTGTGGGCCCGATTGCGCCGACAACGTGTTGGCCGGCCCGGTCCCGGCGGGGACCGCCTTCCCGACCGGCGCGCTCCATCCACCGTCAGACCCGCGATGCACGTGTTGGCTGGTCATCGACCTCTGACCTGAGCGCCGACAAGGCCTAGTTCGGGGCGGCCGGTAGGATCGCTCGAACCATGCGAAATGTAGAAGAGATGCCGCAGCGGGGGCGCCCCTCTCGGTTCAGTGGTCGGGGCCGCGTCGCCCTCGCCGTCCTCGCCGCCGCGTTCATCATCATCGCCCTGTCCCTGCGAGGGATCGCCGGGTTTTACACCGACTTCCTCTGGTTCGATTCGCTCGATCGGACCGATGTGTGGGGCACGGTGCTCGGCGCCAAGGTCGTGTTGACCCTCATCTTCTTCGGCGTGTTCTTCGCGCTGTTGTGGGTCAACCTCTTCCTCGCCGACCGCTCGGCCCCGCCGATGCGGGTGCCCGGTCCCGAAGAGGAACTCCTCGCGCGCTATCACGACCTCGTCTCCGGTCGGGCCGGTCTGGTCCGGGCGGGTGTGTCGTTCTTCTTCGGCCTGCTCGCCGCCGCCGGCGTCCAGTCGCAGTGGGAGGAATGGCTGCTCTTCGTCAACCGGCAGGATTTCGGTGTCGCCGACCCGCAGTTCGACACCGACATCGGCTTCTACATCTTCCAGTTGCCCTTCTTGACCTATGTGGTCGACTGGGCCTTCGCCGCCTTCATCATCATCTTCATCCTCACCGTCATCGCCCACTACCTCAACGGTGGCATCCGGATGGCGGTCACCAGCGGTGAACGCACGACCGCCAGTGTCAAGGTGCACCTCTCGGCGATCCTCGCCGTGCTCGCGGTCATCCGCGCCGCCGACTACTGGCTCCAGCGCTACGAACTCACCGTCTCTCGTCGCGGTGTCGTCGATGGCGCGTTGTACACCGACGTCAACGCCCAGTTGCCTGCGCTCTACCTGCTGATCGCGATCTCGCTCTCCGCCGTGGTGCTGCTGGTCTTCAACCTCCGTCAGCGAGGCTGGACCCTGCCGATCATCGCGGTTGGCCTGTGGGCGTTCGTCGCCATCGTCATGGGCGGGATCTACCCCGCGTTCGTGCAGCGCTTCCAGGTCGAGCCCAACGAGACCAGTCGCGAGGTCGAGTTCACCCAGCGCAACATCGACTCGACCCGCGAGGCGTTCGGCCTCGAACCCGACGGGGATGTCACCGAGACGGCGTTCGCCTACACCACCGACGTCACCGCCGAGGAGTTGCGGGAGAACGCGACGACGGTGCGCAACACCCGCGTGCTCGACCCGGTCGTCACCCATCCGACCTTCGAGCGCTTCGAGGCGCTGCGTGACTTCTACCGCTTCGAAGGCGCCCTGGTCGACGTCGGTGCGACCTTCGCGCCGTCGCTCGACACGGATCGGTATCTGATCAACGGCGAGCTCACCCAGGTCGTGCTCGGCACTCGCGAACTCAACCTCGCGGATCTGAGCTGGGAGCGCGAGCACGTGCGGCTCACCCACGGCTACGGCCTCGCGCTGGCGGGCGCGAACGCCACCACGCCCGAAGGCAGCCCCAGCTTCCTCGCCGGTGGTCTCCCGATCGAGACCGACCCGGTGCTCGACCTCGAACTCGGACAGCCGCAGATCTATCACGGCGAAGGCCTCAGCGGGTATGCCCTCGTGGGCACGACCGTCGACGAGCTCGACTATGTCGACAGTGCGACCAACCAGGACGTTCCGATCCGCTACGACGGCGAGTCCGGTGTCGACATGGGGTCGTTCACCCGCCGGGCCGCGTTCGCCATGCGGTTCGGCCAGATCGAGCCGCTGATCTCGAACTTCGTCAGCGACGACACCCGCGTGATCTATGTGCGCGACGTGCACGACCGCGTCGAAGCGCTCGCGCCGTTCCTGCAGTTCGACGCTGACGCCTACCCGGTCGTGTTCGACGGGCGCATCCACTACATCATCGACGCGTACACCACGAGTGATCGCTACCCCTACAGCCAGCGTTCCGAGAACGGCCGGCTGGCCGACGGGGGCCTCTCCGGCGGCTCGTTCAACTATGTCCGCAACTCCGTGAAGGCCGTGGTCGACGCCTACGACGGCGATGTCAGCTTCTACCGCATGCCGATCGAGGATCCGATCGCCGATGCGTGGATGTCGGCCTTCCCCGATCTGTTCACCTCCTTCGACGACATGCCGATCGAGCTCCGCGATCACCTGCGCTACCCCCAGGATCTCTTCCGGGTGCAGACCAACATGTGGGCCCGCTACCAGGTCTCGAATCCCGAGAGCCTCATCATCGGCACCGAGCGGTGGGACGTCGCCCAGAACCCGGGTCGCCAGGTGCGAGTCGCAGCCGGGACCGAGACCACCATCGGTGAGGACGGGCTGCTGGTCACCCGCGAGGAGCGGGTCCACCCGTACTACGCGCTGATGGAACTCCCCGGCGAGGACGAGCCGAGCTTCGTGACACTGCGCAGCTTCGTGCCCTTCGACGAGAACGACGACCGTCGAGAACTCGAGGCGTTCATGATCGGTGAGACGAGGGCCGATGGAACCTCGTGCCTCGTGTCCTACGAGATCACCTCGCCCAACGCGCCCGGCCCGGTACTCGTCGCGTCGGCGATCGCCCAGGACGAAGCGATCTCGAGTGAGCTGTCGCTGCTCAACCGCGATGGTTCGAGCGTCGAGTTCGGCGACTTGTTGATGCTGCCGATCGGCGACTCGATCCTGTGGGTGCGTCCGCTCTACGTGGCAGCCGAAGGCGACGCATCGGTGCCGACCCTGCAGCGGGTCATTGCGACCGTCGGCGAGGGCGAACGAATCGCGATTGCGGGCAACCTCAACGAGGCGCTCGGCCTGTTGTTCGATGGTGAGGACTTCTCGGACCTGCTCGGGCCGCTCGTGGTCGACGAGCCGGATCCGGAGCCCGACGACGGCACCGAGCCCGACGAACCCGAGACGCCGGCCGAGCCGCAGACCGCGGAGGAGATCCTCGCAGAGGTCGCATCGCTCTACGATCAGCGCCAGGAGGCACTCACCACCTCCCCGCCCGACGAGATCCTCGCGGCCGAGCTGTTGGCGCGGATCGGCGAGTTGCTCGCCGAGGTCGAGCAGGTCGAGGTCGTGCCCGATCCGGAGCCGGAATCGGCCGATCCGGACGAGGTCGAGGCCTAGAACACCGTTCAGACCGTCGAGTGTCAGCTGCATGACACTCGATGCGCCGCCGAGCTGACGGACACCTGTCTCCGTCTCCGTCACACTAGGAACAGCTCTCGGGCGGCGGTCCTATAGCGAAATCCCCGGTGGGTGGCCTCAGGCTCCCACCGGGGCCCTCGTCTTCCGGCGTGCGGCGTCCCCTCCCCTCAGGTGTCGCGGCCGGCTCTCGTGGTCTTCCTTGCCGCCGCCCGGTGCGCGTTGCGGCGGGTCCGCGGCCACTACCGTGGCGACATCGCCTCACCCGGCCCGTGGAGGATCCCTGATGCGCCGCTCACTGCTCGCCCTTTTCGCTTCGATCGCGCTGCTCGCCGCAGCCTGCGGTGGTAACGACGACGCGGCCGACAGCGATCCCGTCGCCGACGAACCGGAGGTCACGGCGGATACGACGGTCGACGCCGAACCCGAGGAGACGGCGCCGCCCACGACCGACACGATCCCGCCCGAGGCGGTCGAACTCCCCGATCTCCAGATCGTGTTCGTCGAGTTCGGCGACGAGGGCTATGTCGAGATCGCCAACGTCGGTGACACCGACGCCGACGTGAACGGCATCCAGATCTGCCAGTTCCCGTCCTACCTCGACATCGGACCGATCGCCGGCGGGACGATCCCGGCCGGCGAGTCGATTCGGATCACGGCGTCGGGGCTCGGCGGGCTGTCGCCCGCCGGCGGTGAGGCGGCGCTCTATTCAGCGCCGGAGTTCACCAATCCCGATGCGATCTTCGGCTTCGTTCAGTGGGGCACCGGCGGAGCCCGAGCCGATGTCGCGGCGCAGGCGGGCATCTGGCCGGCGGGTGCGTCGGTCGACCCCGACCCGGCATTCAACTCGATCGAGCTGTTCGGCGATCCCGCCGACCCCGAGAGCTGGAGCTGATCAGAACACCTCGGTGGCGGGCACGGCGCCGCCTGCGCCGTCGCCGACGCTGAGCTGATCCAGCCGGATCTTGCTCGGGTGGTCGTGCCCCATCGCGTGTCCGAGGGCGCGGAGGTCGTGCTGGAGGGCCCGGATGTACGAGGCGACCCGCACCGACTTGTCGGTCGGGTCGAGACCGCGCACGAGCCGGGGCTTCTGGGTGGCGACGCCCGTGGGGCAGTGGCCGGTGTGGCACTCCTGGGCCTGGATACACCCCACGGCGAGCATGGCTTCGCGGGCGACACCGATCATGTCGGCGCCGAGGGCCAGCGCGAGCGCGGCATCGGGCGGAAGGCCGAGCTTGCCCGCCGCACCGAACACCAGCGCGTCGTCGAGGCCGTGGTCGGTGAACGCCCCGTGCACCAGCGGGAAGGCCTGGCGGATCGGCAGCGCCACATGGTCGGAGAACACCAGCGGCGCCGCGCCCGTGCCGCCTTCGCCCCCGTCGACCGCGATGTAGTCCGGGCCTCGGCCGGTGGCGGCCATCCGTTCGGCGAGCTCGGACCAGAAGGCGCGATCGCCGACTGCGGACTTGATCCCGACCGGCTTGCCCGACGCGTCGGCGATGCGTTCGGCGAACTCGATCAGGCCGGCGATGTCGTCGAAGGCCCGGTGCCGGGCCGGACTTCGAACGGTCACCCCAACCTCGACCCCGCGCGCCGCCGCGATCTCCGGGGTGACCTTCTTGCCCGGCAGCACACCGCCGAGCCCGGGCTTGGCGCCCTGGGAGAGCTTGATCTCGATGGCCCGGACGGGCGCGCCCTCCATCGACTCGAGCATGCGCTCGACCGAGAAGCCGCCATCGGCGTCTCGAGCGCCGAAGTAGCCGGTGCCGAGTTGGAAGACGAGGTCGCCGCCGTTTCGATGATGGGCGCTGATGCCGCCCTCGCCGGTGTTGTGGAGGCAGTCCGCCATCGCGGCGCCCCGGTTGAGCGCGATCACCGCCGCGCTCGACAGTGAACCGAAGCTCATCGCCGAGATCGACACGATCGATGCCGGCTGGAAGGCGTGGGCTCGGTTGTGCCGCTCGCCGATCACCTTGGCGCACGCCACCGGCTCGTCGGCGTCGCCGTCGATCGGAAACGCGCTGTGGTGGAAGAAGGGATAGCCGGCTCGGTCGAGGTCGTTGTCGGTACCGAAGCCGAAGTAGGCGTTCTCGTTCTTGGCGGTCGCGTACACCCAGCGCCGTTGGTCACGAGAGAAGGGTCGTTCCTCGTCGTTGTCGGTGACGATGTACTGGCGCAGCTCCGGGCCGACCCCCTCGAGGATGTAGCGGAGGTGCCCGATCACGGGGAAGTTGCGGAGGATGGCGTGCTGCTTCTGGGTGAGGTCGTAGACCGCGATCACGACCAGCAACACACCGACGACGATGAGGACCCACAGCCACCAGCTCACGGGCGCTGACGCTAGCGGTTCCCCCGGACGCGCCGATGCCCCCACCCGGAGGCGGAGGCATCGACTGGCCCGATCGGCCGCGACGCGGGAGATGCGGCCGCTCGGGATGGGTGGGTCAGCCGAGGTCGCCGATTGCGGCGCGGAGGGCCTCGATGGCCGCCGTGCCGTCGGCGATGCCGTCCTTGATCTCGGCATGACCGCTGTGGACCGCAGCTCGGCTCTGTTCGATGATGGTCTGCCCACCGCCTTCGTTCCAGGCGGCGGGGGTCACGGTCAGCACCTCGTCGCCGACACCGGCGACGGCGGCTTCGGCGGCTTCGAGGTGGGCCGCGGCGGCGTCGCGCAGGGCGACGGCGTCGGTGACGTCGGCTCCGGCATCGATGGCGGCGTCCACCGCGGCGTCGAAGGTCGCGACCAGTTCCTCGCCCCGGTCGACCGCCGCCTCGACGCGGTCGGCGCCGACGGTCAGGTGGGTCTGGGGCAACACGACGAGGTAGACGCGGAAGTCGGTGGCGATCGAGCGGCAGAGCGCAGCGAGCGTCTCGCGATCTTCGGCGGCCTCGATCTCGGGGATCAGGGCGTCGAGTCCGGCTTCGGTCGAGTCGATGATGGCGTCGATCGTCGCGAGGTGGGAGTCGGTGACGGCATCGACGCCGGCGGCTCGGCTCTGAGCGCTCGCGAGACTGTCGAGTCGCCGGTCGATCTGTTCGATGCAGCGCTTGGCGGGGTCGCTCGTCTCGGTCTCGGTCTCGGCGATCGCCGGCGCGGCGAGGCCGAGCGTGAGACCGCCGACGAGGGTGGCGGCGAGCAGGCGGGTGGGGATGGGCATGGTGGGTCTCCTGGTTGGGGGCGGGTGGGATCAGTCGCTCTGGGTCTGGGCGGCAGCGTCGGCGGCGAGATCGCCGGCGATGGCGCCACTGTCGGCTTCGAGCCCGACCAGCAGGGCTTCGGCGGCCGCGAGGGCCTCGTAGGCGGCGGCGAGTGCGTCGTCGGTCGCGGGTGCAGCTTCCGTGGGGGCCGTGGTCGTGGGGGCTGTCGTCGCCGGCGCGCCGGTGGTCGTGACGGGCGCCGTTGAGGTCGTGGTCGGCGCGAGCGTCGTGGTCGGGACCAGGGTGGTGGCCGTGTCCGTGTCGTCGGTCGAGGCGCCGGCGGTGTCGGCCGGCGCCTCGGGCGAGGTGGGGTCGGGCGTGCTCGGTGCGTCGTCGGCGATGTCGAGGTCGGCGCCGGCGGTGCGCTCACCGCAGGCGGCGACGAACAGCGCGAGGGTCAGGAGGCAGACGAGGAAGGCGGTCGACTTCATGGCTCGAACCTGCCGCACGAAAACGTGCAGCCGACGAGCGAACGATGAGGAGAGTGTGAGCTAGCCCAGCCGCTGGGTGTGCCAGACCTCGAGGGTCTCGCCCCGCACGAGCTGGTCGTCGTCGCGACGGAATCCGATCCGCCGCAGGAAGGGCCCGCCGGCGCTGTTGTCGGGGTGGACGATCGCGTGGATCTGGGCGCCGGTGAAGCGTTCCCAGGCGTCGTAGAGCAAGGCGTTGGCCGCCTCGGTGGCGACGCCCTTGCGCCAGCTCCGGCGCCCGATGATCATGCTGAACTCGACGTCGGCGTCCTGGAGTTCGGTGATGCGCTGGAGGCCGCCCTGCCCGAGGAAGGCGCCCGAGACGGCGTCGCGAACCGCCCAGAGCCCCCAGCCCTCCGCCTTCCAGCAGCGCTCGTTGGCCTGGAGCACGTGCGATGTCGTGGATCGGTCGCGGGTGCCGCCGTCGATGTGGAGCATCACGCGGGGGTCGGCGAAGAGCGCGGCCGCCTCGTCGAGGTCGGCGCTGCCGAGCGGCAAGAGCACGAGGCGATTGGTGCGCAGTGATGGTGCGTCCACCCCCTGATCGTGCCACTCTGGAGCGATCGACGCTCAGCGAACGGGGGATGCCATGGCGATCGAGATCCGACCGATCACGGCGACGCTGGGCGCCGAGGTGTCCGGCGTCGACATGGCGCACGTGTCCGACGAGACGCTCGAGGAGCTGCGCAAAGCGTGGCTCGACCACAAGGTCCTCGTCTTGCGTGATCAACACGTCACCGTCGAGGAACACATCGCGTTCGGTCGTCGGTTCGGGGATCTGGAGATCCATCCCTTCGCCACCGGCAAGCAGGGCTATCCCGAGATCGTCAAGATCAAGTCGACCGCCGAGCGCCAGTACGCCGCCAACAACTGGCACAGCGATGTCACGTGGCGGGCCGAGCCCTCGATGGGTTCGATCCTGCGGGGCGTGGTGATCCCGTCGGCCGGCGGCGACACCTGTTTCGCCGACGCCGGCGCGGCCTATCAGCGGCTCAGCCCGGAGTGGAAGGATCGCGTCGATCCGTTGTTCGCCATCCACGACTTCACCCAGACCTTCGGCCAGCGCCTCTCCGAGCAGGAGCGAGCCGAGAAGCAGCGCGAGTACCCGCCGGCCCGGCATCCCGTGATCCGCACCCACCCCGAGACGGGGCAGCGCACGATCTACACGAACCGGTCGTTCGTCCGCGAGATCGAGGGCTGCACCCCCGAGGAATCAGCGGAGATCCTCGACCACCTCGAACGTCAGATCATGAACCCGTCGGTGCAGTGCCGGATCCGGTGGCAGCCCGACACGTTCGTCATGTGGGACAACCGGGCGGTGCAGCACTTCGCGACCGACGACTTCTGGCCTGAGACCCGTCACGTCGAGCGCGTCACCGTCATCGGCGACGCCCCGTTCTAGAAAGGACGACATTATGGCTATCGGCATCGATCCCCTCACCGCCTCGATCGGCGCGGAGATCACCGGCGTCGACCTCGCCGACGTCTCCACCGAGACCGCCGAGGAGCTCCGCAAGGCGTGGCTCGATCACAAGGTGCTGGTGTTGCGTGATCAACACATCACCCAAGAACAACACATCGCGTTCGGCCGCCTCTTCGGCGAACTCGAAGTCCATCCGTTCACCCAGAACGACGACGGCCATCCCGAGATCGTCGTGTTGGAGGCAGGCGGCGACACCGGCAGGACCTTCGTGGCCGCCGGCTGGCACAGTGACGTCACGTGGCGGGCCGAGCCGTCGATGGGGTCGATCCTGCGCGGCGTCATCGTTCCGCCGTACGGGGGCGACACCTGCTTC
>JBCBYI010000155.1:0-10010 GCA_039815945.1 Actinomycetota bacterium
CTCTTGGTCGCTCCCGAGAACGCCGTCGCGAACCAAGCGTCCGCAGCGGTCGCCCGACGGTTGGGCGCCACGGTCGAGCAACAGATCGAGGCTCGCTACGGTCCTGCCGACGTGTACCGACACGTCCCGCCGGCCGACGCGTGACGACCACCGAGCCTGTTGTCCCGGTCGCCGGTGAAGCGGCAGACGACGTGTCCGGAAACGCCGGCGGGGTGGAGGAACCGGGCCGGTAGCGTCGCCCTCGTGACGGCCACCGACACCGAACTCGCAGCCGAAGATCGCCCGATGGCGCCGACCGAGTGGTCGGTGCTGTTGACGCTGTCGCTGATCTGGGGCGGGTCGTTCCTGTTCATGGCGATCGGCCTCGAGTCGTTCGAGCCCGGGCTCGTCACCCTCCTGCGCGGGGGTTCGGTGCGGTGACGCTCCTCTTCATCCCCGCCGCCCGCCAGTCGGTGCCGAGGTCGGCGTTGCCGCGGATCGCGCTGCTCGGCTTCACCTGGATGGCGTTCCCGCTCACCCTGTTCCCGATCGCACAGCAATGGATCGACTCCTCCGTCGCCGGGATGCTCAACAGCGGCATGCCGTTGATGACGGTGCTGATCGCGTGGCTCGCGTTCGGTACGCCGACCGGGCCCCGCCGACTCGTCGGCGTCCTGGTCGGACTCGTCGGCATCTTGCTCATCTCGTTGCCCGAGGCGCAGGTGGCCGGCACCAATGCCGCCGGTGTCGTCCTCGTGCTCGTCGCCGTGTCGTCCTACGGCCTAGCGGTCAATCTGGCGGGGCCGCTGCAGCGGGCCCACGGCAGCCTGCCGGTGATCAGCCGTGCCCTCGCCTTCGCCGCGGTCGTGTGCGTGCCGTTCGGCGTGGTCGACGGCGCCCAGTCGTCGTTCTCGTGGGATTCGCTCGCCGCGTGCGCGGCCGTCGGCATCGGCGGCACGGGTGTCGCCTACGCCCTCGCCGGCTGGCTCACCGGGCGCGTCGGCGCGGTCCGGATGTCGATCGTGACCTATGTGATCCCGGTCGTGTCGATCGTGCTCGGGGTGGTCTTTCGCGACGAGACGGTGAGTGCGTGGGCGATCCTCGGTACCGCCGTCGTGCTGACCGGCGCGTTCCTCAGCAGCCGCGTCGACTGATCAGTCGAAGTTCGCCGTGTCGGCGAGGCGGTCGAGCACGTCGAAGTGCCAGGTCGTGGCATCCGGCGCCGGACGGCCGATCGCATACCCCTGGGCCATGTCGCAGCCGAGCGAACGAAGGACATCCAACTCGGCCGGATCCTCGACTCCTTCCGCGACCGATCGGAGCCCGAGGGTGCCGAGGATGCGCAGCACCGACTCGATGATCGTCCTGGTCTGGCGATCCTCGGCCAGCCCGCCGACGAAGGCTCGGTCGAGCTTGACCACGTCGATCGGCAGCTCCCGCAGCACTGACAGGGCCGAGAAGCCGGAGCCGAAATCGTCGAGGGCGATCGTGCACCCCAGGCGACGGAGCCGGTGCAGGGTGTCGACCGCTCGCTGATCGGCGACCGCGGTCTGCTCGGTGATCTCGATCCACAGATCGCCCGGGTCGACCCGGCACTCGTCGAGGAGATCCTCGACCATCGCGGCAAATCCGGGGGCGACCAGGTTGGCGGCGACGACGTTGACCGAGATCGCCGGGAGCGCGGTGCCGATCGTCAGGCGGTCGCGCAGCGCCTGCTGCAGAATGCGCTCCGACAGCGTCGGCATCAGACCCTCGTCCTCGGCGGCCTCGATCCAGGCGCCGGCCGGACGCACGCCGTCGGCGGTGTGCCAACGGGCGAGCGCTTCGAGCGCGATCGGGTACCCGGTCTCGAGATCGATGATCGGCTGGAACCACGGCATGATCTCGCCGCGCTCGAGCCCGAGTCGCAGCCCCTGACCGGTCTCGTGGCGCGAGATGATCCGGCGACGTAGCTCTTCGTCGAAGCGTTCGACTCGTCCGCGCCCGAGCGCCTTGGCGCGGTAGGCCGCCATGTCCGACTCGCCGATCAGCTCGGCCGGCGTCGTTGGGCCATCGGCCACGGCCACACCGATGCTCAACGAGATCTGGAGTTGGCGGCCCCCGATGGTGAAGGGATCGTTCCCGATGGCCAGGATCTCGTGAGCGAGAGCGGTGGCTTCTTCGGTCGACGCGACCGGCTCGGCGATCACGAGGAACTCATCGCCGCCGACTCGAGCGACCGTGTCGCACGATCGCATCGCCCGGCGCAGACGGCTGGCGAGGTGGCGCAGGAGTGCGTCGCCGACGGCATGGCCGAGGCTGTCGTTGATGATCTTGAAGTGGTCGAGGTCGATCGTCATGACCGCCACCGACGAGTGCAGGCCCTCGCTGCGCTCGAGTGCATCGCTGATCAGATTGTCGGTGAGGGCCCGATTCGGGAGACCGGTGAGTGCATCGGAGATCGCGAGCGCCGCCATCTCCTGGGCCGTCTTCTGTGCTGCGGCGAGCTGCTTGCCGGCGGTGTCGAGCGCGGCCTGACGACCGCGGATCAGCTCGCGCAGGCTGCTCTCGCCGTTGCGGACCGCGTCGACCAGGCCTCGGATCTCCCGCATGGCGTCGACCGCGAGGTCGAGCGCCTCGTCGACTGCATCGTCGGCGTCGTCGCTGTCGGGATCGAGGGCGGCGAGCTCGTCGAAGATCTGCTGCTCGATGTCTTGCAGCAGATCGATCCGTTGCGTCATCGCGAGGAACCACTCGCGGCTGTCCATCCGGAAGTCGCCGACACCGTTGACGAGGACGTCGGTCTCCATGCGGGTGGTGCGTTGGACGGCGGGGTGCGCTTGGATCCGAGTCAGCTCTCCCTGGAGATCCTCGCTCGTCGACTGATCGAAGATCCGCAGCAGCGACTCCTGCGCCGACACGAGGCTGACGACCCAGAGGTTCACGGTCGTGGCGAAGCGATCCTCGCCGATCACCCGGGCCATCACGGCCCGCTCCATACCCATGAGCTCCTTCGCCCGCATGAGGGCGAGCAGACCGACGAGCCGGGTCCGGATGAGGGTGGTTGGTGCGTGCTGGATCAGGTTGCCGATCGACACCAGGAGCGCCTGGTTGAGGTCGTTGAAGTACTCGATCGCCGACGCCGCAGTCGAGTGGCCATCGTCGATCCCGGCCCGCATGGCGCCGAGTTCGCCGAGGAGTTCGTGGGCGACCGCATAGTCATCGCCGCAACGGACATCGCCAGCGGCATCGAGTTCGAGGAACGACGCTCGAGCGGCGTCGGTGAGTTCACGGATGCCGGCGAGCTCATCGGCGAACATCGCGCCGTCGCTCGACAAGAAGACCGAGGACGCGCCGCGTTCCTTCTGCGTCTCGTGCAGAAGGTCTGAAACGGCGACGATGAGGTGACGCTCGTGTGCCCACCGGGAGCGAACCGCGGTCATGAGGAGATGGTCGTCGCTCGGCTGAACGTCGTTGAGTCCCGCGTCGCAGATCGGGTCGGCTGCCACTGCGCCGACGACGAAGGTCGCCACGACGTGGTGACGATGGTCCCGACCCGCCGGGGTCGACGCTCAGATGCGGGTGTCCGGTCGCTGGTAGCTCGTGCCGGGACCGGCGTAGGCGAGGCCGTAGCCCGGCGGCGAGCGCCAGGCGAGATCGGGCGGATCGGCGATCGCTGTCCGCCACCATTCGACGAGACGATCTTCGTTGTCGTAGTCGAAGGGATCCTCGATGATCTGCTCGGTCTGTGCGCCTCGTTCGGGCGGATTGTCGGCCAGCCACCGGGCCGTGCGGGCGACCGCCTCACGAGCGGGGACGACGTCGCGGTAGCCGAGCCGGGTGCGCAGCTTCGACGTGTCGTAGAGCCGGTGATGTGACGTCGGGCCGGCCAACAGCGGCCACGCCGGTCGGGCGAGGTCCGCAGGCATCGAGATCAGCTCCCACTCGTGGCCGAGCTCGTCAGCGCAGACCTCGACGACCTTGCGGATCGTGAGGCACTCGTCGTCGGCGGCATTGAAGATCTCTCCCTTGGCGTGCTCGGGCCGGTCGACGGCGAGGAGCAGGGCATGGGCGAGGTTCTCGGTGAAGCCGAACGAGTTGAGCATCGCCCCATCATCGGGAAGGACGATGTGGGGCCGGTCGTCGAGAATGCGACGCACGACCGACCATTCGCGGGGCGCGAGCTGGCGAGGGCCGTACACCCACGGATACCGGAAGTGGGTCGCGTCGGGGTGACGAGCGAACAGCTGCGCCTCGGTGGCTGCGATGCGGTACGACTTGCCGTCGTCGTCCTCGGTGGCGGTCGCCGCGTCCTCGCGGATCGGCGCCGGCAGACCGGGCGGATCGTGGCGCCACGGATCGAAGTAGCCCCGATAGGCGGGGCCGCCGCCGACGCTGATCAGGTGCCCGACCCGGCCGACCAACACTTCGGCGATCGTGCGCAGACGGCCGTAGGTGACGATGGCGACGTCCCACTCCTCAGCGCCGATCGTGGCGGCGAGCGCGTCGTGATCGCGGACGTCGGTGTGGATGTGGCGGTAGGCGTCGACCTCGGGGAGTTCGTGCGAGCCGGTGTGGCAGATGGTGATGTCGTGGCCGCGCGCGGCGAGGCCGGCCACGATGGCCGGCCCCGTCGGTCCTGTTCCGCCGACGACGAGCGTCTTCACGTCGTCGCCGCCTGATCAGTCAGCGGTGATGCCGTCGAACTGATCCCGGAGCACCCGTTTCAGCACCTTGCCGGTGGGGTTGCGGGGGATGGCGTCGATGAACTCGACCTTCTTGGGCTGCTTGAACCGCGCCAGCTTCCCGGAGGTGTGCTCGAGCACGGCGTCCTCGGTGACGGAGTCGTCGGCCCGCACGACGACCGCCAACGGCGACTCGCCCCACTTCTCCGACGGGATGCCGATCACCGCGACCTCGTTGACGCCCTCCATGCCGAAGATCGCGTTCTCGATCTCGGCCGGATACACGTTCTCGCCACCCGAGATGATCATGTCCTTCACCCGGTCCTGGATGTAGACGAAGCCGTCGGCATCCATCACCGCGACGTCGCCGGTGCGTAGCCAGCCGTCGACGATCGTCTCGGCCGTGGCCTCCTCACGATTGAGGTAGCCGACCATGATGTTCGGCCCGCTCACGAGCACCTCGCCCGGCTCGTCGGGCCCACAATCCTCGCCTGCCTCGTTGACCACCCGCACCCGGGTGAAGAAGAACTCCTTGCCGGTGGAGCCGGCTCGATCGAGCGCGTCCTCCGGGGAAATCAGACAGGCCGGACCACAGGTCTCGGTGAGGCCGTATACCTGGTGGATCTCGATGTCCATCGCCGCATAGGTCTCGATCAGGCTGACCGGCACCGGCGCCGCACCGGACATGACCCACCGCAGCGACGAGGTGTCGTGGGCGTCCTTGTCGTAGGTGAGCAGCATGAACTGCAACATCGCCGGCACGGCGAGCGTGACGGTGATCTTCTCCTCACCGAAGACCTCCCAGATCTTGACCGGGTCGAACTCGCTCATGATCGTGGCGGTGCCACCGAGGTTGATGATCGACAACATCGGGTTGAGCGCGCCGACGTGGAACAGCGGCAGGCAGATCAGGTAGTTGTCGCCGTAGCGGGTGTCGGCGGTGACGTTGGCGGTGAGGCAGCCCCACATCGACGTGTTGTGGCTGTGCATCGCGCCCTTGGGCAGGCCGGTGGTGCCCGAGGTGTACATGATGAACAGCAGGTCGTCGTCGCCGGCGGTGCTCACGATCGGGGCCGACGATGAGGCGCTCAGCACGTCCTCGTAGCCCTCTGCGAAGTCGGGCCGATCGGCGGCGTCGCCGACATGGATCCAGCGGGTGACCTGGGTGCCGTCGGTGCCGCGGGAGTGGAGTTCGGTGACGACCTCGTTGAACGCGGTGCCGAACACGAGGGTGGAGGCGGCCGAGTCGGTGAGGATGAACGACAGTTCGTCGGCGACGAGGCGCCAGTTGAGGGCGACGACCACGCCACCGACCTTGGCGGCGCCGAAGAACGTCTCGATGAACTCGGGCCCGTTCATCAGCAGTGTCGCGACCCGGTCGCCCTGCTCGAGTCCACCGGCGACGAGGCCGTTGCCGACCTGATTGCATCGGGCGTCGAGTTCGACGTAGGTCTGACGGCGGCCGCTGGTGATGTCGACGACGGCTTCGGTGCTGGGGTTCAGAAGGGCGCGCTTGGCGACCCACTGGCCGATGTTGTGTTCCATGCCGGGATCGTAGACCGAGGCGCATGGATGATGTTGCGGGAGGCGATGGCCTCGCTCGACGCCAACCCCGACATCGCTGCCATCGTCGTGACGGGCGCCGATCCGGCCTTCGGGGCGGATCCGCACGGCCCGGCCGTCACCGGTGGGCTCGAACTCGCCCTGGCCTGACTTCCTGATCGGTTCGGAGCGAGCGGCGTTCGCCGACACCCACGCTCTCGTCGGGATCCTGCCCGGCTGGGGACTGTCGGTCGAGTTGCCCCGAGCGGTCGGGGTGCGCCGGGCCCGTCAGATGAGCTTCACCGGCAACGATCGGACCGCCTTCGCCGGGCGCCGGGCCGACATCGAGGCCCGGGGGAGTGGCCAGATCTAGGCGGGCCGGCCCTCGGGGAGGTCGCGCATGTGACGAGCGGGCACCCCGCCGACCATGACGTTCCGCGGCACGTTGCGGGTGACGACACTCCCGGCGGCGACGATGGAGCCGGAGCCGACGGTGACGCCGGGCAGGATCATCGCGCCGGCCCCGATCCAGCAGCCATCGCCGATCTCGACCGGTTCGGCGTAGCGCGTGGCGGCCCGCCCTTCCTGGCGGCCGATCTCGTGGGTGTCGGTGATGATCGACACCCGCTGGCCGATCGCAACCTTCTCGCCGATGGTGACGGCTGCGTTGACGTCGATGATGGCGTCGATGTTGATGAAGGTGCTCGGGCCGATCGTGAGTTCGTGACTCATCGACGCCGGCCCCTGGAGCCGAGGGGTCTCCGCAAGGGTGACGGTCGTGTCGATGTTGCGGTATCCGCCCGCTCGCAGAAGCTCGACCCGGAGCCGGCTCAGCCGGAAGGCGGGAAGCAGCTTCGTGAGCAGCAGGGCGAGGGCGCGGCGGGGCGCGAACTCACCGGCTTCTCGTCGAAGGGCAGAGCTGACCCGGGCGGCGTTCACGGCCGTGAACGTACCAGCGCGGCCGGTGACCGGCGGGCCACCTTGTGACAGTCGGACTGACAAATTAGGGTGGTCGTATGTCAGGTGATGTTGCAATGAGGGCGCTCGGGGACAACTTCCCGACGCCGACCTTCGATGATCCGGCCTGGGTGATCCCCAAGCCGCTGTCCGAGGCCAAGGTCGCGATCGTGACCTCGGCCGCCATCCACACGACCGACGACGAGCGGTTCACTCAGGGCGACACGAGCTACCGCTTCATCGCCCGCGAAGCACGCGATCTCGTCCTCGGCCACTGGAGCCCCAACTTCGATCGCAGTGGGTTCACCCTCGACCTCAACGTCGTCTATCCGATCGACCGGCTCGAAGAGCTCGCTGAGCAGGGCGTGATCGGCTCGATCGCCGACCGCCACGTCAGCTTCGCCGGCAACCAGCCCGACGACGTCGCCACCATCCGCATGGATTCGGGCCCCGCAGCCGCGGCCGCGCTCAAGGCCGACGGCGTCGACGTGGTGCTGCTCACCCCCGTTTGACCGCTGTGCACGCGCACCGTGAGTGTGCTCGCCCACGTCATCGAAGCCGCCGGCATCGCCACCGTCACCCTCGCCTCGACCCTCTCGGTCGTCGAGCGAACCCAGCCGCCCCGTGCCCTGTGGTGTGACTTCCCGCTGGGCCGTCCGCTCGGCAAGCCCCAGGATCCCGAGTTCCAGCACGACGTGCTGGCCCGCGCCTTCGCGCTCCTCGACGCCGAGTCGGGCCCGGTACTCGAACATCACCCCGAGGTCATCGAGGCCGACGAGACCCCGATGAGCTGCCAGATCCCGCCGGCCTACGACGCCGACGCGTCACCGGCCGTGCAGGAGTTCCGCGGGTTGCGCAAGGCCTGGGATCGATCGTTCGAGAAGCGCGGCGCGACCCAGGTCGGCCGTTCGCTCGAGGTCGACGACCTCGAAGGCGCGATCACCGTGCTTGAGTCCATCGCCGCCGGCACCGACTGGAAGGAGGCCGGGATCCCGGGCAAGAACACGATCTCGCTCGTGCACGATCTCCGGTCGTACTACGAAGAGGCCGCCATGGAACTCGTCGACGGGCCGCCGCCCGCCAGTCGGGCCGCAGAGGCGTGGTTCTACGAGGTGACCGAAGCGGGCAAGGCCGTCATGGCCGCCCGCGAGGCAATCAAGGACGCCGAGGGGCCCTTCCCCGTCTGGTTCTACATGGCCCCCGGCCATCGATGAGCGGCTCGGAAGAACTCGCGAGCATCGACGGGCGTCGCGCCCGTCGCGATCGGAATCGAGAAACCGTCGTCGACGCGATCCTCTCCCTGTATCGGGAGGGCAACGTCGCGCCGTCGCTCGACGAGATCGCGCAACGGTCGGAGGTCTCGCACCGAAGCGTGTTCCGCTATTTCGAGGATCTCGAAGAGCTGTACCAGGTGGCGATCGAGCGCCACTATGCGACGATGGAACCCTTCCTGCAGCTCGAGGCCGAGCCGGCGGGCGACCTCGACGGTCGGATCGATCAGTTCGTCGCCCACCGTCTCGCCCTCTACGAGCGGGCGGCGCCCGTCGCCCGCGTGGGCCGCATGCATGCACTGCGCAGCGACCTGTTGATGGACAACCTGTCGCGAAGCCGATCCCGGCTGCGTCGCCAGGCCCGCGCCCACTTCCGACCCGACCTGCAGGCACTGCCGGTCGGAGAGGCCGACGCCGTCACCAACGCGATGACGATGATGCTGAGCTTCGAGGCGATCGAGACGATGCGCTTCCACCAGGGGCTCTCGAAGTCGGCCACCAAGGCGGCGTTGATCACCGCCCTGACCCGCCTGCTCGGCCCGGAGGCCCGATGACCGAACACGTCGTGAAGACCGGCCGCTCGTCGGCCCCGCCCGAGGCCGTGTGGGATGTGCTCAGCGACTACTTCCAGCTGCACGCGTGGGCCTCGGCCGTCAACCACTGCAGCGCGATGACCGCGACTGAGGCCGGCCCCGACGCCAGCCGCCGGGTCGTCGTCGGCTCCAACGTCTTGCTCGAAGACGTCGTCGAATGGGAGCCGAACGAAGTCATGGCCTACGAGATCGTCGGCCTGCCGCGCGTCCTGCGCAGCGTGCAGAACCGTTGGGTGCTCACCCCCGACGGCGACGGAACGGCGATCGAACTCACCGCCACGATCGAGCCCGGGCCCCGCCCGCCGATGAAGGTCGCCGCCAAGGGTGCGGCGCAGCTCATCGGTCGAACCAACAAGTCGCTCGTCCACGATCTCATCATCCGCGCCGAACAGGAGCCGTCATGAGCCGCCCCGATCTCATCATCATCCTCACCGACGAAGAGCGTGCCGCCCCCAGCTATGAGAGCGACGAGATCCGCGCGTGGCGAGACGAGGCGCTGCCCGCTCGCAAGTGGTTCGCCGACAACGGCGTGAGCTTCGAGCGCCACTATGTGGCCTCGACCGCGTGCGTCCCGAGCCGCCCGTCGCTGCTCACCGGCCAGTACCCCGAGGTCCACGGCGTCACCCAGACCGACGGTCTCGGCAAGCTCCACGACGACACCCGGATGCGCTGGCTGCGCCCCGGTGAGGTCCCGACGATCGGCAACTGGTTCCGGGCCGCGGGCTACGACACGCACTACGACGGCAAGTGGCACATCACCCATGCCGATCTGATGCGCAACGGCAAGCCGGTGCCGACCAACTCCAGCGACGGCCACGTTTTCCCCGACGCCGTGCAGGCGTACCTCGACGCCGACCCGCTCGACGACTTCGGCTTCAGCGGCTGGGTCGGTCCCGAACCCCACGGCGCCGAGGTCGCCAACTCGGGCTACATCCGTGATCCGTTGATCGCCGGCGGCTCGTCGGGCGTAGCGGTCCTCGAGCCAGGCGACGACCCGATCGGCG
>JBCBYI010000156.1:0-9936 GCA_039815945.1 Actinomycetota bacterium
TCTGTGTGCAGCTCCGCGACGGGCTCGATCAGCGTGCGGTGATGCAATCGCTCCTCGACGCCGGCGTCGCCAGTCGGCGCGGGATCATGAACGCCCACCGCGAGCAGCCCTACCTCGCTCCTGACGCGGAGCTCCCGGTGTCGTCGTGGTGCCAGGACCACGGCGTGATCCTCCCGCTCTACGACGCCATGACCGACGGCGATATCGACCGGGTCGTCGAGTCGCTTCGCGCCGCCGTGCCGTCATGACCGCGACCTCGACCGGCAAGATCTTCATCCTCACCAACAGCGTGCAGATCGGCGGCATGGAAGAGCACGTCCGGCTGCTTGCGACCCATCTCGACCGCACCCGCTTCCACGTCACGGTCGGGTTCCCGAAGTGGGGCCCGACCGACTCCTTCGTGGCATCGCTCGAGGAGGCCGCCGACGAGGTGGTCATCATCACCCCCGATCGGCGGCCCGGGCCGCAGTGGCAGCTGGCCGAGGCGGTGCGGCTCCTGCGGCTGCTGCGCCGCGAGCGCTACGACGTCGTGCACTTTCACAGCACCGACTGGCTGGGGCACAACCTGGCGATGATCGCCGCTCGGCTCGCCGGCGTGCCGAAGATCTTCGTCACCGAGCATCTGCCGCCCGACACCCGACAGTCGCCCCTTCGGGCGATCGCCTCGCGGCTCCGGTTCACCTCGGCGACGCTGGTGTGCATCTCGACCTTCAACCGCACCGAACGGGCAAAGCACCTGCCCGAGCCCGCATCGACCGTCGTCGTCGAGAACGGCATCGACACGGCCCGATTCGACGAGGAGATCCCCGAGCCGGCGATCGCCGCCGCCCGCCTCGAGACGGGGATCGAGCCCGACGACATCGTCGTCGGCACCGCGATCCGATTCGAGCAGCAGAAGGGGGTCGAGGATCTCGTCGAGGGCTTCGCCCTCGTCGCGGCCGAGCATCCCGACACGAAGCTGCTCCTCGTCGGCGACGGCAAGCTGCGCCCCGACCTCGAGAAGCAGGTCGTCGATCTCGGCATCAGTGACCGGGTCGTGTTCGCCGGGTTTCGGGCCGACCCTCGCCCCTTCATCTCGATGATCGACGTCTTCGTGATCCCCGTACCGTTCGGGTCGGGTTCGATCGGGTTGCTCGAGGCGATGGCCATGCGCAAGCCGTGTGTCATCAGCTTCGGTGGCGAGGGTGAGGCGCCGGTGCCGGGTGAGAGCGGGTTCTGGGCCGAACCCCACCAGCCCGCGTCGATCGCCGAGCACGTCGGTCGGCTCGTCGCCGACCCTGCCGAGCGCCACCGCATCGGTGACAACGCACGGGCACGAGTCGAGCAGGACTTCTCGGCCGAGCGGGTGGCCCGCTCGTTCGAGGAGCTCTACGAAGACTGACGCCATGGCCCGGGCCGCCTACGATCCGAGCATGAGCAAGCCCGTCGGTCCGTACACGCCCATCGTCCGCGGTGGCGATCTCCTCTTCACCGCCGGCCAGGTCGGCATCGCCGACGGCGCCATCGTCGAGGGCGGGCTCGAGCCCGAGCTGCGGCAGGTCTTCGTGAACCTGCGCTCGGTGCTGTCGAGTGCCGGCGCGTCGCTCGCCGATGTCGTCAAGACCACCGTCTTCCTCGCCGACATGGCCGACTACGCGACGATGAACCAGATCTACATGGAGGAGTTCGGCGACCACCGTCCCGCTCGCTCCGCGGTTGCGGTCAAAGAGCTCCCGCTCGGCGCCCGGATCGAGATCGAGGCGATCGCCACCGTCTGATCAGCGAACTGACGATGTCGTCGCCGGATCTGGCAGACTGACGCGCATGGACGTCGGAACGATCATCTTCATCGTCGTGCTCGTCATCGTGATGCCCGTCGGCATCTTGATGAGCATGGCCGGCCTCGCCGGTGTGATCGGCAGCCTGATCGGGCGCAACAGCGACCTCGACAACGTCACCGAGGACGGCGACCCGAACGAGTACCTGCAGCTGTCGGAGTCGAACCCCTACGACGGGCCCGAGACCGACTGATCGGCCTTTCGATACGTTTTGTATCGGAAATTGGAATAGCTCGCGCGCCGGCGGGTTGATGCTGGTGTACCCCCGTGCACCGCTGTGGTGCACCGACGACAAGGACACCACCATGGCAGTCATCGACTCCCACCCCGAATCCACCCAGACCGACCCCCGACCCGCCGTGGCCATCGGCCACATCGGCCCTCACCGTGTCACCGATCTCGACGCTGCCGTCGGCTTCTTCGAGCAACTCGGGATGCGCACCGTCGCCGTGATGCCGGCGATGGCGATCCTCGAGCTCCGAGGCGGCACCCACCTCATCGTGCGCCGCGTCGATCAGCTCGAGATCGGAGCGCAGGCGTCGTTCGACCTCATGGTCGACGACATCGACGCCACCCACGCGGCGCTCGCCGCCGCCGGACTCTCGCCGACCGCGATCGAGCGGGGCGGCATCCACTCGAGCTTCACCGTCACCGACCCGAGCGGCACGATCGTCGCGATCACGTCGAGCCACGCGATGGGTCCGGTCTGACATGGGCGTCGGCATCGCCCTCGGCGCCGGAGGGCCGCTGGGCTGGGCGTTTCATCTCGGCGTCCTCGACGGGATCCGCACGGCGCTGGGGGTCGAGCCCGCCGAAGCCCAGCGGGTCGTCGGCACGTCCGCCGGTGGCGCCATCGCGGCCTCTCTGCTGAGCGGCGCCGACAGCGAGACCGTGCTCGCGTCGATCTCCGAGCCGATGTCGGAGGCCGACCAGGCCGAGATGCGGGCCGCGATGGCCGACCGCCGGGGCTGGCGCCGCTTCCTCCGGCCGCTCGCCCCGGGTACCGCGCTGCGACGGCTGCCGACCGCCCCGATCACCGCTGCGGTGGGCCTCTTGCCCGGCGGCGTCTTCCCCACGTACCCGCTGCGTCGCTTCCCCGTCGACGGCGACGCCGCCTGGCCGGCGTCGTTGTGGCTGCCCAGCGTTCGGATGGACACCGGCGAGCTCACCGTCTTCGGTCGCGACCGTCACGACGTCGACATCCGCGACGCCCTCGAGGCCACGTCGGCGGTGCCGGGCATGTTCCGCCCCAAGCGCATCGATGGCGTCCCTCACGTCGATGGTGCCGTCGCCTCGGCCACCCATGCCGATCTGCTCGCCGACGACGGCCACGACGTCGTCGTGATCTCGTCGGTGATGACCCGCCCCGGACGGGGGCCGGTCAAGATCCGGGCTCGCCATCAGCTGCGCCAAGAGATCGCCGCCCTCGAACGGGTCGGGACCCGAACGGTCGTGATCGAACCCTCGCCCGACGTCATCGAACTCGCCAAGGGCTGGCCACGGGTCGGTGGCGAACGTGGACCCGAGATCGTCGCCGCCGCGACCAAGCAGACGATCGATCAGCTCGGCCGCTGATTCAGGCGACACGCAGATTCAGGCCGGTCGCCCGATCCGGGCCGCTCCCTGATTCAGGGACGGGGCACGACCACCTGGCGGTGCCCGGGCGTGAGCGCGAGGGTGCCGCGGTCGCCCACCGCCGGCGGGTCGAGATGGCCGACCATGAAGTGCACGTCGGTGCCGTCGGGCAGAGTCGCTCGCAGGTGCCAGCCGCTGCCGTGGTACTCGGCGCCGACGATCTCGGCGTCGCCGGATTCGGCCGGCGCGAACACGATGTCGTCGGGTCGCACCATCGCCACGGCCGCCGTCGGTTCGACCCCCCTCATGTCGATCGGACCGAGTGCGCTCGTCGCATCGTCGGCGATCGGGAGGAAGCTCGCCGTGCCCATGAACGCGGCGACGAACTCGTCGACCGGGCGGTGGTAGATCTCCGCCGGTGTGCCGAGTTGGCGGATGCGGCCCTGGCGCATGACGGCGATGCGATCGCCGATCGCGAGCGCCTCCTGCTGATCGTGGGTGACGAAGACCGCCGGTGTTCCCGTCGCCTTGAGGGCGGCGGCGACGTCCTGGCGGAGCTTGATGCGCAGGTTGTGGTCGAGGCTGGCGAACGGCTCGTCGAACAGCATCAGGGCCGGCGACGGCGCGAGGGCCCGAGCGAGGGCGACCCGCTGGCGCTCGCCGCCCGACAGTTCGTGCGGGAAGCGTTCGCCGAACCCGCCCAGGTCGACGAGGTCGAGCATCTCCTCGACCCTCGATCGACGATCGTCGGCACCGCCGGTGCGCAGACCGAAGCCGACGTTGTCGGCCACGGTGAGGTGGGGGAACAGTGCGTGTTCCTGGAAGACGAGCCCGGCCGAGCGCCGTTCCGGCGGCAACCGATCGTGGGCATCGTCGACCAACACCCCGTCGAGTCGGATCCGGCCCGCGTCGATCGAGACCAACCCGGCGATCGAACGAAGCAAGGTCGACTTGCCGCAGCCGCTGGGACCGACGAGGGCGAGCAGTTCGCCCGGCGCCAGCTCGAGGTCGACACCGTCGACCGCCGTGACGTCGTCGTAGCGCTTGACGACACCGTCGAGGCGAAGCGGAACCGCGGTCATGCGCGCTCGACCCCTCGGGACAGCTGGCGCGACAGCAAGGCGACCGGGATCATCGCCACGACAATAATGGCGAGGGCGGGCAGCGCGGCTTGTTCGAACCGAGACTCCGTCGCGAGGTTGAACGTCCAGATCGGCAAGGTGTTGAATCCGATCGGCCGCAGGAGCAGCGCGATCGGGAGCTCCTTCAGGGCGTCGACGGCGACGAGCACGGCGCCGGTCACCACGCTCGTGCGGGCGAGCGGGGTGTGGATGCGGCGCACGATCGTGCTCGGCCTCGCCCCGAGGCTGCGGGCCGATGCGGTGACCTCCTCGGGCACCTGGGCCATGCCCGCCTCGATCGCGTTGAGCCCCGGCGCCAGGAATCGGATGCTGTACGCATAGACGAGCCCCACGAGCGAACCGGTGGCGACCGCGCCCGGTAGCCCGAGGCCGATCCCCTCGAGGACGTCGTCGAGGGCGACGAGGCTGAGCACCACGCCCATCGCCACGACGGGTCCGGGGACGGCGTAGCCGACCGCGGTGAGGCGGGCGGCGATGCCGGTCGACCGGCCCGAGACGAACCGGGAGCCGTTGGCGATGAAGACCGAGGCGAGCACGCACACGATCGCGGTGAGTATCGCGAGCTGGACGGAGTTGCCGAGGAACTCCAGGAAGCGCTCGGTGTTGGGCGTGCCCCGCGGGCCGGTGACCTCGCCGTAGGCCCAGGAGGCGAGCTGGAGAGTCGGCGCGAGGAACGCCAGCAGCAGAACCGAGGCGCAGGCCGCGAAGGCGCCCCAGGCCTTGGCCCCCTCGAGTCGGCGAGGACCGAGCCCGGCGGCGGCACCGGCTGCTTCACCGAAGCGGGCTCGTCCGCGCATGATGCGCTCGATGCCGATGATCATCAGCGCCACGACGAGCACGAGGGTGGCGAACTCGGCGGCGGCGTCGCGATCGAAGGTGCCGCGCCAGATCCGGAACACGCCGACCGTCACCGTGTCGACGCCGAAGTACTGCACCGTCGCGAAGTCGGTGAGCGTCTCCATCATCACGACCGCCACGCCGGCCGCCAGTGCGGGGCGCAGCATCGGGAGGACGACCCGTCGGGCGGCTTCGGTCGGGCTCGCACCCAGGCTGCGGGCGACGTCGTAGGCGGATCCGGCCTGGTCGGCCAGCGCAGCTCGGGCGAGCAGGAAGACGTACGGGTAGAGCACGAACGTGAAGACCACGATCGCGCCGCCCATCGATTCGACCTCGGGGAACCAGGCGTCGCGGCCGAACCAGTCGCGCCACTGGTTCTGCACCGGGCCGGTGAAGCCGAAGACCGAGAGGGTCACGAAACCGAGGACGTAGGACGGCATCGCGAGGGGGGCGATCAGGAGCCACCCGAAGGCCTTCGAGCCCGGAAAGCGGTAGGCGCTGACCAGCCAGGCGAGGCTGCTGCCCAGCAGGAGGGCACCCGTACTCACGCCGACGAGCAGCACCGCGGTGTCGACGAGTTGGCCGGGCAGGCGGGTGTCCCACTGCTGACGCCAGACCTCGGTGTTGGGGTTCAGGACGCTGACGGCGAGGAAGCCGATCGGCACGACCACCAACGCGGCGAGGGCGAGCGCGCCGACGGGCCAGCCTCGGCGGCTGGCCCGATCCGCAGCGGTCGTCTCGACCCGGAGGTCGCCCGCCGTGTCATCGACGGGCGTGGAAGCCGTCACGTCACTCGTAGTCGGCCTCGTCGAGCAGCCGCACCGCGTCGGCGTTGAGCAGACCCCACTCCGAGGCGTTGGTGCTGTCGCGCACGAACGTCTCGCCGAACTCGGTGGCGATCAACGGCTCCGGCGCCACGTCGGGGTTCACCGGGTATTCGTTGTTGCCGTCGACGAAGAGGTTCTGCCCGTCGGTGGCGAGCCACTCGAGCAGCTGCTGCGCGAGTTCGGGATCGTCCGCGTTGGCCAGAACGCCGGCCCCGGAGATGTTGACGTGCACGCCGCGGTCGTCCTGGTTCGCCCAGACGAGACCGACCGGGTAGTTCGAGTCTTCCTCGAGTTCTCGGGCCAGGTAGTAGTGGTTCGAGATGCCGACGTCGCAGCGGTCGTCGCGGATCGAGTTCAACAAGATGACGTCGTTGGACATGATGCGGGAGTTGTCGGCCCAGCCGCTGACCAGCTCGAGCGCCGGGTCGTAGCCGAGGTTGCCGATCAGGCTGGCGACGAGCGACTGGGTGTACGCGTTGGACGAGTTGCGCATGCAGACCCGGCCTTCCCACTGCGGCTCGGCGAGCTCCTCGTAGGTGGTGGGGATCTCGTCGGGGCTGAGCCGTTCGGTGGAGTACACGATGGTGCGGGCCCGAGCGCTCAGGGCGTACCAGTGGCCGTCGGGGTCGCGGAGCTCGTCGGGGACGGCGCCGTCGAGGATCGGCGAGTCGAGGGCGGCGAACAGCCCCTGTTCGGTGGCGATGGCCAGGTTGCCGGCGTCGACGGTCATGTAGATGTCGGCGGAGGTGTCGTCGCCCTCGGCCTGGATGCGTTCACGCAGCTCGGCATCGGAGCCCTCGAGGAACTCGATGTCGATGTTGAACTCGTCGGAGAACGCCTCGAACGCCGCCTCCAAGTCGTAGTGGCGACCCGTGTAGATCTGGATCGTGCCCTCGGAGTCGCTTCCGCAGGCCGACAGGAGCAGCGCCCCGGCCGAGGCGACGAGACCCAACAGAACCGTGCGGAGTTTCACGTTGCGCATGGGCACGCAGACTATCGGTGGTTCAGGGGGTACGAACCATCGGAATCAAGATTGCCTAACAACACTCGGGTGGCCTGGAGCGTCGACGGACTCAGCTCGTGAAGGCGAGGATGTTGAGCACCGCTGCGATCGACCAGAAGGGTGCGAACGCGAGGCCGACGTGGCGACCGTTGCGGGAGATACGCGGGTGTCGACCGAAGCCGGGTACGCCCGCCTGGTTCGCATTCACCAGTGTGAAGAGCACGGCCATCACGGCGAAGACCAGGTGCAACGGTTCCCTCGCGTCGAGCGAGAGCGACAGGGCGTAGAGCGCCCCGACCGCCAGCGAGATGAACGCGAGGGCGCCCTGGCGCTGCTCGAAGAGCATGATGAACACATAGTCCTCGGTGGCGGCCTCCTTGCCTGCCGGGCCCGCGTCTCGGGCGGCGTCCAGCATCGCCAGTTGTTCGGTCTCGGTGATACTCGTGGCGCGATCCGGCAGCCCAGGTGCGAACAGTGGCAGCACGAGATTGACCACCCACCGCACGAAGGTGGGGGACCAGACCTCGATCGCGTGCACGATTGCCGGGGCGAGGCACAGGAGGAGGCCGATGGTGGAGATGGTCGTGTCGGACATGGGTTCACCTGTTGTTCGGGAAGGATTGCGGGACACCCCGCACGGTCAGTACGGTACTGCTCGAAGGAATGGCGTCCATTCCTCAGGAAGGTATGCCGTGTCAGCGATCGATACCTTCGGGCCGACCCTTCGGTCGGTCCGTGGCGAACTCGGCCTCACCCAGGAAGCGGTGGCCCACGCCATCGGCACGACCCAGCGACACCTGTCGTTCCTCGAGACCGGTCGGTCCGCGCCGACCCGCGAGATGCTCGGTCGGCTGGTGGCCGGGCTCGGCCTGTCGGCTGCCCAACGGGTCGCATTGTTCGACTCGTCGGGTTTCCGCAATCCGTATCCGGCGCGAGCGCTCGGAGCCGAGGAACTGCAGCGTTTGCTGGACCTGATGGAGCGACAGGTCCTGCACCACTGGCCGTTCCCGGCCTTCGTCGTCGACCGCGACTGGAACTTCCTCCGCTCGAACGGCCCGGGCGCCGCAATGATCGATGCGTTCGGTGGTCTCCACAACATGCACACGATGTTCCTCTCGCCGGCCTTCGGCGAGGTCGTGACCAACTGGGAGGCCGCGAGTGCGAGCTTCTACACCCGCATGCAGCAGGTCGCCGGTCGTTCAGCGATTGTGCGCGAGGCGCTCGACCGGGCCGTCGACGAGGGCCGCTTCGACCATGTGCCGACGGTTCTCGCGGGTGTGGACGACGTGCCGATCTACGTGCCGGTCGACATCCGGTTGCCTGACGGCACGGGGATGCGGTTCACTTCGATGTACGGGAGCTGGGTGTCCATTCACGACGCCGTCGCGGAACAGTTCGAGGTCGAGTTGGTGGTGCCGCTCGACGCTGATTCCGAGGCGTCGCTCGCTGCGGTGTTCGGCTGAGGTGAGGCTCAGACCCAGCGGCTGGTACCGAAGCTGTAGCCCACCGAACGCACGGTCTGGATCAGGTTGGCGTGCTCCTCGCCGAGCTTGGAGCGGAGGCGCCGGACGTGCACGTCGACCGTGCGGGCACCGCCGTAGTAGTCGTAGCCCCAGACCCGACTCAGCAGGGTCTCGCGGGTGAAGACCTTGCCGGGATGCGAGGCGAGGAACTTCAACAGCTCGTACTCCATGTAGGTGAGGTCGAGCGGCTTGCCGTCGATGACGGCCTGGTACGTCTCGAGGTTCATCCCGAGCGGGCCGTACTCGATCACCTCGGCCCGGGCCACCTGGCCGCTGCGACGGAAGAGATGCTTCAGGCGCGCTTCGAGTTCGACCGGCTGGAACGGGTTGAGACAGAAGTCGTCGAAGAGATCCTCGCGGAAGTCGAGCGACGCGAGGTGGCCGCCGCCGACCAACAGCAGCACCGACCCGACGTGGATGTCGCCGCTCCGGATCGACCGGCACAGGCGGAAGGCCTCGTCGGGTTCGTCGCCCGCGACCACGACCGCGCCGACCCATCCATCGGCGGGCTGTTCGCTGCGGGCGGTGTCGAGATCGGCGGCGGCCTTCCAGGCCCAGCCGCCGAGGTCGAGCGCCTGGGCGAGCTCGGGCGGGGCGGGGGAGGGGAAGACGAGAAGAGGATCCATCGGACTCACCAGCTCCCCAGGTAGCGGTCGAGTTCGAACGGCGTGACCTTCGACTGGAAGTCGGACCACTCGGCTCGCTTGTTGCGCAGGAACCATTCGAAGACGTGTTCGCCGAGCGTGTCACGGGCGAGCTTGGACTCCTCCATCACGTCGAGCGCCTCGTTGAGGGAGCGGGGCAGCGGCTCGACCCCGAGCGCCCGGCGCTCGCCGTCGGAGAGTTCGAAGAGGTTGGCGCCCGTCTCGGGCGGCAACTCATAGCCCTCCTCGATGCCGTGAAGGCCGGCGGCGAGGATCAGCGAGAAGGCGAGGTACGGGTTGGCCGCACCGTCGAGCGCCCGGTACTCGATGCGGGCCGACTCGGGCTTGCCCTTCTTGCGCACCGGCACCCGGATCATCGCCGAGCGGTTGTTGCGCGCCCAGGCCACGTACGGCGGCGCCTCGGAGGTCTCGGCGAGCCGCTTGTAGCTGTTGACCAACTGGTTGGTGACGGCGGTGATCTCGCGAGCGTGCTTCAAGACACCGGCGGTGAACTGCTTGCCGACCACCGACAGGCCGTACTCGTCGTCGGCGTCGTGGAAGGCGTTCG
>JBCBYI010000157.1:0-9870 GCA_039815945.1 Actinomycetota bacterium
GAGCTCGGCGAGGCCGCCCGCGAGCACATCGCCGGCTACAAGATCCCCCGCTCATGGGAGTTCCGTACCGAGCCGCTGCCGCTCTCGGGCGCCATGAAGGTGCTCAAGCGCGAGCTCCGGGCGCCCTACTGGGAAGGCCGCGACCGCAACGTCTGATCGGCCCCGCCGGCGGGCCGTCCGGTCGGCGGTTCGAAATTCGTGTCAACCCAGGTTGACGCGCGGGCGCCCACGCGGCCGGACGCGTCGACGTCGGCGTGTGCTTGGGTACTCAGAACTTCACGCCCACCGCATCGCAGAGCAGCTTCATCATCGGGCCGGCGGCGCGGAAGCGTTCGGTGAGCACGTCGGCGAAGTCGGCCTTGGTGACATCGCTCTGTTTGAGCGGGCCGGTGGCGATGAAGCTCTTGCGCTTCAAGTCGGTCATCAGCGGATCGTCGGGATCCACGTCGATGCCGCGGGGTGGCCGCTTGAGCGACTCGCCGCCGAGTTCGAAGTGGGTCGTAAAGGGCGCCGATCGTGTCGCCTTCACCCACGCGTCGGGGTGCTCGGCGATGTGGACCCGGATCTGCTGGGCGATCTTGGGTTCGGGCATCCAGAGGCCGGCGCCGATGAAGCAGTTCTTGGGCTCGAGGTGCACGTAGTACCCGGGCGCGTGGGCGTCCTTGGCCCGCTCGTGGCGGAAGTGCATGCCGGTGTTGAGCTTGTACGGCGTCTTGTCCTTGCTGAACCGGGTGTCGCGGTGGATGCGGAACAGTGAGCCGCCGACCGTACGGCTGTCGGCGACGAAGTACGGCGAGAGGGTCTCGAGCGGCTTGACGTAGTCGGTGATGAAGTCGAGCGCCGGTTGCCGCACCGACCCTTCATAGCGGGCCTTGTTGTCGTTGAACCAGACGCGATCGTTGTTCGCGCCGAGGTCGCGGAGGAAGGCGAAGGTGTCGGGGGTGAAGTACCGGGCCATGCCCCGACGTTAGAACCCGCGGATCTCCCGGCGCGCCTCGATCTGGATCTCGATCGCTCGCTGGCGGGCGGCCTCGTCCGTGAGACCGTGACGGTCGGTGGTGAGTTGACTTCGTTCGGAGAAGAGCTCGTCGAGGGTTCGCTTGAGCCAGGTCATCGGGGGGACCTCCTGGTTGCCACGCGTCACGGACAGTAGGGAGGAGCTACGAAAATTCGCGTAATGTCTGGGGCATGCAGATCTCATTCCAGCCGTCTCAGTTCGCTGACGAGGCCGAGGCGCTCGCCATGGCCGAGGCTCGTGGCGAGCACCCGCTCGCCCTCGACATCGACGCAGTGGAGAGCGACTTCCACTGGCACGACTTCCAGACCACGACCTACATCGTGAGCGGCGAGCTCACGATCGACGTCCGCGACACCGGCGAGCGCTACGTCTGCGGGCCCGGCACCGTGATCCGCGCCGAAACGCCGCACATCGTCCACCGCGAGACCAGCGACGGCTACCGGGCTGTGCTCGGCTTCGATCGCAATCCGCGAGATCTCACGATGCCGATCGACAAGCCGGCCGACACCCACCCGTCGCTCAGCGCCTGATCACGGTGCCGGCCGCCCGCGCCACTGGGCGGCGGGCGCGTCGACAGCCTGCTCGCGCCAGGGCGAGATCGGTGACGGCGCGATCAGGCGATTCAGCACCCCCGCGAGAGCAGCGGTTGCAGGCATACACTCGCCCCGAACCGTGGTGACGGACAGGGAGCGATCGTGGGGAATGCCAAGCGAACGACGCGGGACGGCTGGATCCCGAGGCCCGACACCGACGAGGACTTCGTCGCCAACCCGGTCGAGCTGTTCTTCGATCTGGCGTTCGTCATCGCGTTCGCCCAGCTCGTGTCACACCTCGTGCACCACCCCGACGTCGAGGGCGTGCTCGAAGCGGCGCTGATCTTCTGGATGATGTGGCTGCCGTGGACCCAGTTCACCTGGGCGGCCAACGCCGTCTCGGCCCACTCCCGCCAGGTCCAGGTGGTGATGCTGCTCGGCACGGTGCTGTCGGTGCCGATGGCGGCCTCGGTCCAGAGTGCGCTTGGCGGCAGCGGCCTTCTCTTCACCGGGTCGCTCTCGGCGATCCTGGCCCTCGGCCTCTTCCTGATCGTCTCGGGCCACCCCACCGGCTCGCCCGAGTGGCGGGCCGCCGTCAACTACTCGTGGCCCAACGTCGTCGCGATGGGCTTCTTCGTCGCCGGCGCGGCGTTCGACGCCCAGCCGACCCGGGTCACGGTCTGGCTGATCGGCATGGCGATCATCGCGGTGTCGACCATCAAGGCCGGCAACGGTGAATGGGTGGTGCGCGCCGGTCACTTCGCCGAACGCCATGGCCTCATCTTGATCATCGCCCTTGGCGAGGTCATCGTCGCCATCGCTCTCCCCGTGCTCAACGCCCTCGGGGAGGACGAGAGTCTGCCGGCCGAGACCACCGGCGCGCTCATCCTCGCCGGGCTCTTCGCCGGCCTGCTCTGGTGGAGCTACTTCGACCGGCCCCAGAAGGTGTTCGAGCACCGGATGGAGGAGCTGCCGCCCGGGCCGACCGCCCGCTTCGCCCGCGACGTGTACACCTACCTCCACGCCCTGATCGTGTCCGGTGTGATCATGGTCGCCGCCGCCCTCGAGGAGATCACGCTCCATCCGACGGACGAGCTCTACTTCGAGTTCCGGATGATCATGTTGGTTGGCCTGCTGCTGTTCTTCGGCGCCGTTGAGCTCGGTGCGCTGCGGGCGTACCACGTCTTCCCGCCCGAACGAGCCGCCGCGATGGTCGCCGTCGGCGTGGTCTTGTTCGCCGGTGGGTCCATCGATGGCATCTGGCTGCTCGCCATCATCGACGCCATCATCATCGTCGCCCTCGCCGCCGAGAGTCTCCGGCTCGATCGTCCCGAGGACACCGCCCGCGACACCGAAGCGGCGCGGGCCGAGCAGACCGCCGACTAGCCGGCCCGGAGGACGTGGCGAGCCTTGCGGCGCTTGTTGACGAAGATCGCTGTCGGGATGATCGCCAATGCGAGCAGACCGATGTTGAGCCAGGTCGACACCGTCTGGGTCGAGCCGAACTGATCGCCGAAGATCCACCCGATCCCCATCAGTGCGAAGTTCCAGCCGCCCGAACCGATGGTGGTCAGCACCATGAACCGCCACAGCGGCATGCCGTCGGCGCCGGCCGGAATCGAGATGAAGGCTCGCACGCCGGGCAACAGCCGGCCGATCATCACCGCCCAGCCTCGCCACTTGTGAAAGCCCGCCCACGCTGCATCGATGTCGGAGGTGTCGATCAGCGGGATCTTGCCGGCGACCCGGCGGATGCGCTCCTGGCCGATCGCGGCGCCGATGAAATACAGGACGCACGAGCCGAGCACCGAGCCGACCGTCGCGCACGTGAACGTGCTCCAGAAGCCGAGATCGCCGACCGAGCTCAGGTAGCCCGCGGCCGGGAGCACGGCCTCGCTCGGCAGCGGTGGGAACAGCGACTCGAGGAAGACCAGCACCCCGACGCCGACCGGACCCAGCGCCTCGATCAGATCCGCGACCCAGCCCGCGAGGCCATCGAGGCCATCGACGGCGGCGGCATCGGTCTGGGCGAGCCCCGGGGGTCGGGTCATGGCTGAGACGCTAGTGCGAGCGGGCGATCTCGGTCGGGCGGTGACGAGGGCAAAACGGCCGGATCCCCGCCCTGAGGCGGGGATCCGGATCAGCGTGAAATGGTCGGGCAGGCGGGATTTGAACCCACGACCTCCTCGTCCCGAACGAGGCGCGCTACCAACCTGCGCCACTGCCCGTGGTGCGATTGGGAAGGGTATCGGCACCGAGGCCGGTGTGGGTCAGCCCTCTTCGAGCCGGGCGCGGGAGGCGTCGTCGAAGGTCGTGGCGTCCGAGAACTCGGTGCCGGAACGCCACGCCGCCCGGGCGATGATGTGCACGCCGGCGGGGATGGTGATCACCGCCAGCACGGCGACCACGCCGAGCTTCATGAGGTCGCCGATCGCCGTGAGCCGCAGGGCGACGCCGAGCAGGATCAGCAACAGTCCGAGGGTCGACGCCTTGCCGGCCGCGTGCATGCGGCCGAAGACATCGTCGAAGCGATGCAGGCCGACACCGGCGATCACCGTGAACAGCGCGCCCACGAGCATGACGATGGCGGAGATCAATTCCATGCGGCGGTTCCCTTCGTCACGGTCGAGCCCCTCGCCGTTCGACGTAGCGGGCGACGGTGATCGTGCCGGTGAAGGTCAACAGGGTCACGACGACGAGGACGTCGAGAAACGTCGCGTCCTGGGTGACACCGGCGCCCGCAGCGACGCCGCTGGCGAGGACGATCAGCAGCGTGTCGGCGCCGAGGACCCTGTCGGGGAACGAACCGCTCCGGCCGACCCGCAACAGGGCGAGGATCGCCGCGGTCGCGAGCAAGCCCAACACTGCGTACTCGATGGCCTCGGTCATCGGGCTGCCTCCTCGTCGTGCAGCTGACTGGCGACGGCGGCCAGGGCCAACCGTTCGAGCTCCAGCACCTCGTGGCGCACGTCTTCGACCTCACGCAGGTGCAGCACGTGCACATAGATGCGAGCCGACCCGTCGCCGTCTCCTTCGCCCTCGACATCGACGACGAACGTGCCGGGGGCGAGACCGATGGCGTGGCTCACCAGCGTGATCACAACGGGATGGTCCTCGCGCAGGTCGACCGCGACGACGCCCTCGTTGGTGCGGTTGCCGGGGGTGATGACCTCCCAGGCCACGACGAGGTTGGCGCGGACGATCGCCACCGCGGCGTGACCGAGGAACCGCAGCAGGGCGAGGGGCCGGACCCGCAGCGTGCTACGTCGGGTGGGCACGGGGAAGAGCCAGGTGATGCCGATCGCGACGAGCAGGCCGCCGACGAGGTTGGCGATCGACGGGTCGCGCCACAGCGCCATCCACACGATGACGAGCCAGGCGATCAGGAACATGCGGTGCGTCATTGGTTGTTCACCGCCTCCACGTAGACCGCCGGGTCGAGGAGTTGCTCGGCCGCCCGCTCCGCAAGGTCGTACACCTCACCACCGAAGATCGGCACGACCAGGGTGGCGAGCACGAGCGCAGCGGTCGCCCCGACGGTGACCTTGTCGATCGGAAGCGGGCTGTCGTCGCCCGGCTCGCCGTTCTCGCCTTCGGCCGGCGAACCCCAGAAGGCGCCCGCCCAGATCTTCGACATCGAGAACACGGTGAGCAGGGAGGCGACGAGGCTGGCCGCCACCATGACGTACTCCTCGGCGTCGAGGCCCGCGCTGATGACGGCGAGCTTGGCGAGGAAGCCGGAGAAGGGCGGAATGCCGGCGAGGCTCAGGGCCGGGACGACGAACAGGGCGGCGACCACCGGCGCCCGACGCACGAGGCCCCCGAGCCGGTTGAGGGTCGCCGTGCCGGTCGCCTGCTCGACGAGCCCGCTCACGAGGAACAGCGCCGTCTTCACCGGGATGTGGTGGACGACGTAGAGCACGGCACCGGTGAGGCCGGCGACGGTGCCGACGGCGAGGCCCATGATCATGTAGCCGACCTGGCTGATGATGTGGAAGCTCAGGATGCGCTTCATGTCGCCCTGGACGATGGCGCCGACCACACCGACGACCATCGTGATCGAGGCGACGACAACGAGGGCGGTGCGGGCGTCGTCGAGGCCCAGGATCGACGTCGCCCGAATCATGGTGTAAACGCCGACCTTGGTCAGCAGGCCGGCGAAGACGGCGGTCACGACGATCGGTGCGGTCGGGTAGCTGTCGGGCAGCCAGAAGAAGAACGGGAACAGCGCAGCCTTGATCGCGAAGACGGCAAGCAACAACAGGCCGAGAGCGAGCTGGGTCGGGCCTGGAAGCTCGGGGAACCGGGTGACCAGCTGGGCCATGTCGACGGTGCCGGTGGCGCCGTAGATCAGGCCGACGGTCGACAACAGCATGGTCGACGCCAACACGTTGATGACCACGTAGGTCATGCCGGTGCGGATCTGGGCCGCGCCGGCGCCGAAGGTCAACAGCACATAGCTGGCGATCAGCATGACCTCGAAGGCCACGAACAAGTTGAACAGATCGCCGGTGAGGAACGACATCGAGACGCCGGCGGCGAGCACGAGGTACACCGGCTGGGCGAATCGAGGGCGAGCCGCGTCCGCTCCCTGCCCGATGGCGAAGACCTGGACGACCACGATCACCACGAGGCTCACGACCAGGAACATCGACGACGCGAGATCGGCGACCAGCGTGATGCCGACCCCGGCGGGCCAGGCACCGATGGTGTGGGCCTGGATGCCGTCGGCCTCGACCTCGACGAGGAGGGCGATGGCAATGCCCAGCGACCCGACGGTCGTGGCGACACCGATGATCCGCTGCAGCAGCAGGGTGCGGTGAGCGAGGAGCGAGAGGCCGGTCGCGAAGAGCGGGATGATGACGGGGAGGACGACGAGGTTCACGACTCGGCCTCCGCCTCGTCGTCGACGATGTCGGCATGGTCACCGGTGTCGCGCATCTGGCCTTCGTCGTCGGCCGTGCGGCGAGCGACCCGGCGATCCTCGATGTCGTCTTGCACCTCGTCGTTGTTGGTGGTGACCCAGCTTCGGTAGGCGAGGGCGAGGAGGAACGCGGTGACACCGAAGCCGATCACGATCGCGGTGAGGGCGAACGCCTGGGGCAGCGGGGCGGCGACGCCGACGCCGTCGTCGTCCTTGCCGACGATGGGCGGGTCGCCGGCCCGGCCGCCGACGGTGATCAGCAACATCACAGCGCCGTGGCCGAGCAGGCCGATACCGAGCACGATGCGCGTGAGTGCCCGCTGGAGGACGAGGTAGGTGCCGACACCGAAGAGCCAGGCGACGAGGATGGCCAGGACGAGAGTCATGCCTGCGCCTCTTCGGTCGTGGTGTCGTCCTGGTCGGGTTCGCCGACGAGCACGGCGGTGAGCGTGGCGATCACGCCGATGACGATGAGGAAGATGCCCGCGTCGAACACGAGCGCGGAGGTCGCCTTGATCTTGCCGAGGACCGGCACCTCGACCTCCCAGGTGTGGTGCTCGAGCAGGCGGTTGCCGAGCACGAAGCTGGTGAGGGCGGTTCCCGTGACCAGCACGATGCCGCCACCCAGCAGCCGTTCGGGTGGGAAGCCGATGCGGCTGCGGAGCGTGGCCCGGCCGGTGATGACCCGCAGCACGAGCCCGACGCCGGCGACCAGGCCGGCGACGAAGCCGCCGCCGGGCGCGTTGTGGCCGGCGAACTCGAGATAGATCGCGAACATCACGATCGTGTGGAAGACGGCGTTGAGGGTCGTATCGAGCACGACCGACGGCCGGCCGAGGGTCAGCGGGGCCGATCGCTCGACGCGTCGGAGGCGTTCGATCCGGCGGCGGCGGGGGCGATCAGCCACGGTCGACCGCCTCCTCGACGGTCTCGTCGCGGTTCCGGTTGGCGGTCACGACCGACACCACGCCGAGGGCAGCGACGACGAGCACGAGGGCCTCGCCCACGGTGTCGAAGCCGCGGAAGTCGACGAGGGTGACGTTGACGACGTTGGCGCCGTCGCCCTCGCTGTAGCTGCGGGCGAGCAGCTCACCGTCGACCGGCTCGGCGGTGCGGTCGGCGACCGACGTGATGGTGAGCAGGAACACGGCGAGGCCGACGAAGGTGGCGACCAGGGCACGGAAGGCGTTGGGTGCCGACATCGGCGGGGCCTTGAATCGGGCGGGCAGATGGCGCAGCACGAAGACGAAGACCGCGATCGAGACGGTCTCGACGAGCAGCTGGGTGAGCGCGAGATCCGGCGCGCCCTGGATCACGAACAGCGCGGCGGCACCGAGGCCGACGCTGCCGAGGAGGAGCACGGCGCTGAAGCGACGGTCCGAGACGGCCACCATGCCGGCGGCGATCATCGTCGCGGCGACCACGACGACCTGCAGGGGCGACTCGGCGAAGACGAGGTCGTCGGGAAGCCGGGCGTCGTTGACGATCACGATGAGCGGGAGGGCGACCACGCCGACGAGGGTGACGGTGAGGTACACCGGCAGCGAGCCAGGTTGCATCACGCCGACGATCCGGGTCGCGCCGTTGAGCACGCCCTGCAGACCGCTCTGGAAGAGGTCGGCGGCGTCGTGCTCGCGGGCGACGCGAGCCTGGGCCGCCTCGATCGGCACCCGCAGCGCGAAGAGCACCCCGCCGACGCCGATGGCGATCAGCGAGAGGATGAACGCCGACGTGAAGCCGGGCCACAGCACCAGCTCATAGACGGCGGCACCTTCGTAGAGGGCGCCGGCGGCGCTGCGGACGATTTCGGTCGACCAGTCGTCGACCAGACCGAAGACGATCGTCGGGATCATCAGCAGCGCGGCGGGAGCGATGAGCAGGGCCCCGGGCCGGTGGACGTCGGTCTCGACGCCCGGCTTGTCGGAGAAGGTGCCCCACAGGAAGCGCAGGGTGTAGGCGACGGTGAATGCCGACGCCCCGATGAAGACGGCGAGGCCGAGGTCGATCCCGGCGATCTTCGACTGCTGGTAGCCGACGATCGCCGCTTCCTTGGCGAGGAACCCGGCGAAGCCGATCATGCCGGCCATCGAGAGGCCACCGACGAGGGCGGTGAGGGCGACGAGCGGCATCTTCGTGCGGAGGCCGCTGAGCTCGGGGATCTCTCGGGTGTGGGTGCTGTGGTCGACGATGCCCACCACCATGAACAGGCTCGCCTTGAACACGGCGTGAGCCGCGAGCAGCGCGGTGCCGGCGAAGAGCAGCTTGGATTCGCCGGCACCGAGAACAGCGATCAGCATGCCGAGCTGGCTGACGGTGCCGTAGGCGAGGACCAGCTTGATGTCGGTCTGGCGGAGGGCCCGGTAGCCGCCCCACGTCATGGTGGCGAGGCCCACGATCAGGGTCATCGGCTGCCACGGGCCGAGGTGGTGCAGATCGGGGGCGAGCCGGGCGACGAGGAAGACGCCGGCCTTCACCATCGTCGCCGAATGGAGGTACGCCGAGACCGGGGTGGGGGCCGACATCGCGCCGGGCAGCCAGCCGTGGAACGGCACCTGGGCCGATTTGGTGAAGCACCCGATCAGGATCAGCACCGCCGCCCAGTCGGCGATGTCGCCGCCGATCTCGGCATCGTGCAGCCCCGAGAGCGTCGTCGAGCCACTGGTGATGATCAGCAGCAACAGCCCGGCGAGTAGCACGAGCCCACCGGCACCGGTGATGATGAGGGCCTGGCTCGCCGCACTACGCGCCTCGGGCTTGGTGTCCTTGAAGCCGATCAGGCCGTACGACGTGATCGACGTGAGCTCCCAGAAGACGAAGATGAGCAGCAGGCTGTCGGCGGTGACCAGGCCGGTCATCGCGCCGGCGAACACCACGAGGATCGCCGTGAAGCGGCCGAGCCCGTCCTCGTCACCGAAGTACTGGCTGGCGTAGACCATGATCAGCGAGCCGATGCCGCCGACGATGAACAGCATCATCAGCGCGAACTCGTCGACCACGAACCGAAGATCGAGGCCCAGTTCGGGCACCCAGGCGTGATCCTGTACGACCGGCGTCGCGTCGGTGGCGTCGTTCCAGATCGACGCCGCCCAGATGACCGTCGCGCCGGGCGCCGCCAAGGCGACCCAGAAGACCCAAGCCCCCAGCCGGGATCCGAACACCGCCGCGAGCGCAGCGACGATGACGTGGACGACGAGAATGGCGATCAACAGCGTTCCAGCATCGTCGGCACGTCGGGCGATGTTATCGGCGCGTCACGGCGCGGCGGGCGAAAAGGAAAGGCTCCATGCCGTGAGCATGGAGCCTTTGTGGTCTTCCTCTTGGTCGGGCAGGCGGGATTTGAACCCACGACCTCCTCGTCCCGAACGAGGCGCGCTACCAACCTGCGCCACTGCCCG
>JBCBYI010000158.1:0-9722 GCA_039815945.1 Actinomycetota bacterium
TCCCGGCTGGGGGGTGTGGGGATGCACGCTCCTCGACGTCGCTGAGCCGACGGTGAACACCGTCTGAGGATCTACTGAGGATCGGCGGTGACGGAGAATCCGACGCGGGCACCGCCGTCGGCGACGTTCTCCGCCCACACCTCACCATCGTGGATCTCGGCCACCTGCTTCACGATCGCGAGACCGATCCCGTTGCCCGGGCGGGACCGGGCCCGCGGCGACCGAAAGAACCGGTCGAAGACGTGGGCGAGATCCTCGTCGGGGATGCCGGTGCCGCGGTCGGCGACGGTGATGCGTCCCTCGCTCACCTCGATCGTGACCGGTTCGTCGGGCGCGTACTTGACCGCGTTGTCCACGAGATTCTGCACCGCTCGCCGGACCATGCCGGGGTAGACGGTTCCGCTGGTGTCGTCGGCGACGACGTGGATCGGTACCTGGGCGGCGATCTCGGTACGAGTCGCAACCTCGTCGACGATGTCGCGGAGGCGTCGGTGTTCGGAGACCTCATCAGCGGCTCGGGTGTCGGTCGCGAGATCGATGAGGTCGGTGACGAGCGCGGTGAGTTGCTCGACGTCGACGACCGCACCGTCGACGATCGCTCGATGTTCGGCCCGCAGATCCGGGAACGACGCCAAGAAGTCGGCCCGCATCCGCAGTGAGGTCAGCGGCGTGCGCAGCTCGTGGCTCGCGTCGGCGACGAGCCGCTGTTGTTGCTCGCGTCCGATCTCGAGGGCCGAGGCCATGCGGTTGAACGAATCGGCGAGCTGACCGATCTCGTCGTTGCGGGCGACCTCGATCCGGCTGGGCGGCGCGGCCGGGTCGGTGAGCCGCTCGGCCGCGTCGGTCAGCTGCCGGACGGGGGCGGCCAACCACTGGCCGACGATCCAACTGCCGGCTGCAGAGAGCCCGACCCCGACGAATCCGAGCAGGACGAGCTGCCACGCGAGCCCGGCGATCGCCGATTCCTGACTCGTGACGTCCTGAAAGATCTGCACCCCGAACGCGTCGGCCTCGGCGAGTGGCGAGGGCAGGTTCTCTGGGAGGACATCGGTGTAGACGCGGTACGTGCGATCGCCGACGTCGACGGTCGAGAAGCCCGCGGTTCCGGCACGAAGTTCCTCGGTGATCGTCACCGGGATGTCGAGCGAGTTGCGGCCGAGCACGACACCGGATCGGTCGAAGACCTGGCCGCCGCTTCCCTCGAGCCCGAAGACGGCGTTGGGGGTGGTCGGTTGGCTGGCGAACTCCTCGATGACTTCGGGCTCGAGGTCGGAGACACCCTCGACGACGGCAGCCCGGTTGAGGAGTTCGTCATCGACCGACGCCCGGATCTCGTTCGCGGCGATGAACCACGAGATCGCGGCGATGGCGGTCACGAGGGCGAGGCCGAACAGGCCGAAGACGATCGTCAGCCGGGCGCTGAGCTTCACGATGCGGCCCGTGCGGTGTAGCCGACGCCGCGCACGGTGTGGATGAGACGGGCCCGGCCGTCGGCCTCGAGCTTCTTGCGCAGCTGGGAGACGAAGACCTCGAGCGAGTTCGACGCATTGTCCTGGTCGTAGCCCCAGATGCGTTCGTACAGGACGTCGCGGGAGAGCACCATCGGGGTGTTGGCCACGAGGAGCCGGAGCAACTCGAACTCGATCTTGGTGAGATCGACGGCGCCACCACCGCGCACGACGGTGCGCATGCCGAGGTCGATCACGAGGTCGTCGAGCGTCAGCCGGTCGGCATCGACCGCCGGAATCGTCGTCGTGCGCCGGGCCATGGCTCGGACTCGGGCGAGCAACTCGTCGAGTGCGAACGGTTTGACGAGGTAGTCGTCCGCACCGGCGTCGAGCCCCGCCACCCGGTCGCCGACGGTGTGACGAGCGGTCAGCATCAGGATCGGGCCGACGTGCCCGGCGCCGCGCAGGCGGGCGCAGACCTCGAGGCCGTCGGTGTCGGGCAAGCCGATGTCGAGCACCACGACGTCGGCACCACCGACGGCCGGATCATCGAGCGCGGCCCGTCCGTTGTCGTGGCTGGTGACGTCGTAGCCCTCGTGGCTGAGGACGGCGGCGAGCATTTCGCGGACGGACTGATCGTCCTCGACGATCGCGACGGTGGTCGGGCGGGTGGTCACAGCCCTTCAGGATCGTCGCCGTCGGTGAGACCTTGGTGAGACGGACCTGAAGGTTTCCTGAGCCGGTCAGCCCGGCCGACGTCCTCCGGGCCGAACAGCCGGCTCGTGATCCACACGCCGATCGAGCCGATGACCGAGGCGACGGCGACCCCGATCCACGCCTCGGTGGTCGGGAGATCGAGTTCGAAGTAGTCGCGGCCGAAGGGGATGGCCATCACGAGCGCATAGTTGGCGGCCATCGCCGCGGCCAGACCGATCTTCCAGGGCTTCAGCGGCCGGCTGATCAGCACCAGGATCGTGAGCCCGATGGCGAGCAGGGTCATGGTCGCCGCAGTGCGGGCTTCGGCGAGGGAGATGTCGTCGAGGCGCCGAACCCACTCGTAGAGGCCGTAGGTGACGGCACCGGCGACGGCGCCGGCCGGAAGTGAGAACCGCAGCACCCGCTCGAGGAAGCCGGGCCGCACCAGCGACTCGTTGGGGGCGAGGGCGAGGAAGAATCCGGGCAGGCCGATCGAGAAGCTGCCGATCAGGGTGAGCTGGCGGGGCAGGAAGGGGAACGGCGAGCCGGCGATGCCGACGAGCGCCGTGAGCAGCACGGCGTAGGCGGCCTTGGTGATGAAGAGGTTGGCGACCCGCTCGATGTTGTTGATCACCCGTCGGCCCTCGGAGAGCACTCGGGGCAGCGTGGCGAACTTGTTGTCGAGCAGGACCAGCTGGGCGACGGCGCGGGTCGATGACGATCCGGCTCCCATGGCGATGCCCATGTCGGCGTCCTTGAGGGCGAGGACGTCGTTGACGCCATCGCCGGTCATGGCGACCGTACGACCCCGACTCTGCAAGGCGTGGACCATGGCGCGCTTCTGGTGGGGTGTCACCCGCCCGAACACCGTCGTGGTCTCGAGCCGATCGGCGAGTTCGTCCTGGTCGTCGGGGATCTCGCGAGCGTCGACCCACGAGTCGGCGCCGTCGACGCCGGCCCGCCGGGCCACCTCGGCGACGGTCGCGGGGTTGTCGCCCGAGATGACCTTGAGCTGCACGCCCTGCTCCTTGAAGAACGCGAAGATCTCCGGAGCGTCGGGGCGAACGGTGTCCTCGAGCAGCACCAGGCACACTGGCGTGCGGCCCGGCGACAACTCCTGATCGTGCCATCCCTCGTCGGCGCGGGTGACGAGCAGGACGCGAAGCCCGGAGGCCGCGGCCTCCGCGGCCCGGGCCTTCTCGGCATCGTCGTCGTCGTCGAAGAGGATGTCGGGGGCGCCGAGGTAGTAGGTGCTGCGCTCGCCGAACTCCGTGGCCGCCCACTTGCGGGCCGACGAGAACGGCAGGTTGCGGGTGACCTCCCACCCCGCGGGCGCGTCGTGGTGTGCGATGATCGCCTGCAGGGTGGCGTTGGGCGACGGGTCGGATGCCCCGAGCGCGCCGAGCACCTCGGCCGCATCGGCGTCGGAGGTGCCACCGAGCGCCTCGACCGACGACAGGCTGATCTCGCCGGTCGTGATCGTGCCGGTCTTGTCGAGGCAGAGCGTGTCGACGCGTGCGAGCAGCTCGACCGACGCCAGCTCCTTGGCGAGGGCCTTGCGCCGAGCGAGGGCGATGACGCCGGTGATGAAGCTGAGGCTGGTGAGCAGCACGAGGCCGTCGGGCACCATCGCCACGGCGGCCGCTACGGTCGCCTGGAGTGCTTCCTGCCAGGCGATCTCGTCGTCGCCGAGCTGGCGCAACAGCAAGAGGAACGACGCCGGCGGGATGATGAAGGTCAGCCACCGCAGGATGATGTTGACGCCGCGGCGGAGTTCGCTGCCGGCGAGCTCGAAGCGGCGGGCCTCCTCGGAGAGCTTCGCTGCGTAGGAGTCGGCGCCGATGTGGGTGGCCCGGTAGAAGCCCGAGCCGGCCGACACGAACGAACCCGACAGGACGTGATCGGCCTCGTGCTTCTCGACCGGATCGCTCTCGCCGGTCAGCAGCGACTCGTCGAGTTCGAGGCCGGACGCGGCGAGTACGTCGCCGTCGACCACGACCTGGTCACCGGGACCGAGTTCGAGCACGTCGTCGGCGACGACCTCGCTGACCCCGACCTCGGTGGTCTCCCCGTCGCGACGGACGCGCGCCTTGGGTGCCGACAGCACGGCGAGCTCGTTGAGGGTGCGTCGGGCCTGGAGCTCCTGGCCGATGCCGATCACTGAGTTGGAGATCACGACGCCGGCGAACAGCGCATCGGCGGGGTAGCCGGCGACGAGGATCAACACGAAGAGGGTGCTGATGATGCCGTTGACCGGGGTGAGCACGTTGGCCCGGATGATCTGGCTCAGCGAACGGACCGGGGCGTCGGGGACGTCGTTGACCCGCCCGTCGGCGACGCGTTCGGCGACCTCGGTGGTCGTGAGGCCGGTGATGGTCGCGGTCACGCCGGTGCTCCGTCGTCGTCGTAGATGTAGCCGTCCGCCGCCATCGTCAGGCGATGACGGGGGCCCTCGGCGGTGGCGTCGCCCGTCTCGTAGCCGGCGTCGCCTTCCCACATCACGACCGGCACGTCGGCACCCGACGCGACCTTGGTCGCATGATGACGGGCGGGGCGCTCGTCGAGGAACGAGAGCAGTGACGCGACCGTGTCGTGCCCGGTCAGCGTGTCGAGGGTGACCCACGTGGGTGGCACGATCTCGATCTCGCCGTGGTGGTGCTTGGCCAGCATCGCGGCGGGTGTCGCCCACTCCATCTCGACGATCTCACCGTCGTCGATGATGACGTCGTCGTCGTCGACCGGTGCGGCGAAGAACCAGGTCGCGTACCGCTTCGGCGCGATCGAGGGCGGAATCCAGTGGGCGAAGACCACCATCTCGTGGGCCTCGACTCGCAGGTGCGCCTCCTCGGCTGCTTCGCGGATGGCGGCGTTGCGGGCGGCGTCGACGTCTTCGTCGCCGTCGTTCCAGTCCTCGTCGTCGACCTTGCCGCCGGGGAAGACCCACATGCCGCCGAAGGCGATCTTGGAGTTCTTGCGCAGCATCAGCGTCTCGGGTCCGTCGGGTCCGTCGCGCAGCACGACGACGGTGGCGGCGGGCATGGCCGGCGTGTCGCCGGTCTCCTTCGCGAACCTCGCCCAGGCGGCGTGTCGCTTTCGATCGGTCTCGACCCGGTCCTCGGCGCTCATCCGTGACGAGGCTATCGGTGTCAGCGGACCAGATTGATCGGGCAGGGGGCGCCGTCGACCCCGTCGACGTGGACCCCGACACCGCGGCCGAGCAGGCCGCCCTTCAGCACCGTTACCTCGACGGGAAGCCGGGCGAGATCACGATCGATCAAGATCACGACGTCACCGACCTGGGCCTGGTGGTAGACGTCGAGTCTGCGACCGGTGGTGCGGGTGTCGACCGACACCTCGAACTTCTTGCCTCAACCGTACGGTTCGAGCAGATCGACGATCGCCGTGCCGCCCTTGCGGGCGATGTTGGCCACGGCCGTGTCGGTGACGTCGAGTCGCATGACCCTTCGAACCCTCGCGGATTCGCGGAAATTCCTCCATCCACCCTTGTCACGACACGAACATATGTTCGATACTCGCGCGGTGGCAACGGGCCAGGCTCGAAACCTCGCCGTCGAGCACTTCGAGCTCGACCAGCGGGCGGATTCGGCGACCCGTCGCGCCGAGCTACGGCTCGTCGGCGACCGGGTCACGCCGATGGCCCTGGCGCGCGAGCAGACCCTCCCGGTGCTCGGGCCGCTCGCTCCGCTGTTCCCCGAGGGCGCGCTGCGGCGGGGGAGTGTCGTCGGTGTGCGGGGATCGGGAGCCACGTCGCTGGCGATGGCGGTCGCCGCCGGCCCGTCGGCGTCGGGGGGCTGGACGGCCGTGGTCGGTGATCCCGATCTCGGGCTGGCCGCCGTCGGCGAGCTGGGCGTCGCCCTCGAACGACTGTTGATCGTGCGGCCCGAGCCGGCCAACTGGTCCTCGGCACTCGCCGCACTCGTCGGCGCCGTCGACGTCGTCGTCGCCGCCCCCCGCCACCGGATCCGTGAGGCCGACGCTCGCCGCATGGGGGCCCGGTTGCGTGAACGGGGGTCGGTCCTGATCCACATCGGCAACCGCTGGCCGGTGGGCGCCGACGTCCAACTCGACATCGCCGCCGGCGAATGGGAGGGCCTCGGCGACGGCCACGGGGTGTTGCGGTCGCGTCGGCTCGACATCGCCGGCGGTGGACGTGGGTCGGCGTCACGTCCTCGCCGACTCGAACTCCTCGTACCCGGCCCCGACGGGTCGATCGGCGCGCTCGCGTCGTGAGTGCCCCGATCCGCACCCTCGTCGCCTGGTGTCCGGACTGGCCCGTCGTCGCGGCCGGTGCCGATCTCACCGAGCCGGTCGCGGTCGTGTACGCCAACCGCATCGTCGCCGCCTCGCCAGGCGCACGGATCCACGGGGTCGCTCGGGGCATGCGGCGCCGCGCCGCCCAGGGTCGCTGCGCCGCGCTCGAACTCCACGAACGCGACGAAGCCCGCGAGGCCCGTCTGTTCGAGCCGGTCGTCGCCGCGCTCGACGATGTCACGCCCCGGGTCGAGGTCACCCGGCCCGGTACGTGTGCGCTCGTCATGCGAGGGCCGTCGCGGTACTTCGGGGGCGACGCCGCCGTCGCCGAGCTCGTGCACGAACGCCTCGCCGAGATCGTCGCCGGTCGCACCGACGTCCGGGTCGGGGTGGCCGACGGCCCATTCGCCGCGGAGCTCGCCGCCCGAGCGGCCGACCCCACCCGGCTCGTGCCCGCCGGCGACGTCGCCGGCTTCCTCGCGCCGATGAACATCGATGTGCTCGAACGCCCCGAGCTTGTCGACGTCCTGCGCCGGCTCGGGGTGCGCACCCTCGGCGGGTTCGCCGAGCTCCCCGCCGCCGACGTACTCGCCCGGTTCGGTTCCGAGGGGCTCGGTGCGCACCGGCTCGCGTGTGGCCTCGACGAACGCCCGCCCGACGCCCGCCATCCGCCGGTCGACTGGACCGTCGCCGACGAGATCGACCCGCCGGCCGATCGGGTCGACCGGGTGGCGTTCCTCGCTCGCACCCTCGCCGACGAACTCCATCGTCGACTCGGTCGTGACGGGGTCACGTGTGTGCGGGTCGGCATCGAGGCCGAGACCGAGTACGGCGAGCAGTTGATCCGCTTCTGGCGTCACGAGGGCGCGCTCTCCGACGCCGCCGTCGCCGACCGGGTTCGCTGGCAGCTCGACGGCTGGCTCAACGGCTCGGCCGCCACCCGTCCGAGCGGTGGGATCGCGCGGCTCGCCCTGATCCCCGACGAACTGATCGCCGCCAAGGGGCGCCAGCTCGGGTTCTGGGGCGGTGAGACCGAGGTCGATCAGCGGGCCGCCCGGGTCGCCGCTCGGCTCCAGGGGCAGCTCGGCGCCGATGCCGTCCTGGTGCCCGAGCGAGAGGGCGGCCGCCATCCGGGCGAACAGCTCCGACTGGTGCCGGCGGCCACCGTCGAGTTGTCGAGTCGCTCGCTGACCCCCGAGCCCGATGCGGCGCCGTGGCCCGGCGCACTCCCGGCGCCGTCGCCCACCCGGGTGCTGGGTGAGCCGATCCCGATCGAGGTGCTCGACGAGCAGGGCGGGGCGGTCATGGTCACCGGGCGCGGGTTGTTGTCGGCGCCGCCGGCGGTGCTGGCCGCTCGGGGCAAGCGGGTCGAGGTGCGCCACTGGGCCGGCCCCTGGCCGGTCGACGAGCGCTGGTGGGATCCCGACGCCCACACCCGCCAGGCCCGACTGCAGATCGTCACCGTCGACGGGCGAGCCCATCTCGTGGCGCTCGCCGACGGGGCGTGGGCGATCACCGCCCAGTGGGACTAGTCGGCGGCCTCGGTCTGCTCGGCGAGTTCGGCGAGACGAGTCATGCGGTTGCGCTGCCCCCGAGTCGACAGCGGGCCGACGATCTTCTCGAGCAGCGAACCGAGCGGACCCGACAGCGCTGCGGTGAAGCGGATCACGGATCCGCCTTCGGTGGCACGTACCCGGTTCTGGTAGTCGAGGCGCCACGGCCCCAGCGTCGAGTGCCAGTCGTAGCCACCGTCGGTGTACACCTCGTCGACCACCATGGCGATCGCCATCGGTGAGAAGAACGCCCGCGGCTCGCCGACCCAACCGGGTTCGACCCGGGTCGACGGGGCGTGGAGATCGGCGACGTGGGGCGACCACGTCGGCCACGCCTCGGTGTCGACCAGCAGTTCGTGGACGGTCGCAGGGGAGGCCGTGGTGGGGACGGACGTCTCGATCATCGGGACAGTCTGACCCTGATCGGTCATGATGAGAACCGTGCAGTGTGAATCCGGAACCATCCTGAACCGCCTCCTGCGGGTGGTCGCCCTGCTGGCGGTCCTGGCCCTCGTCGCCGCCGGATGCAGCGACGACGGTGACGACGGCGACGCGACCTCCGACACCACCACGTCCGCGGCGCCGACCACCACGGCCGCGCCCACGACGACCGAGGCGTCGACGACGACGGCCGTGCCGACCACCTCTGCGGCGCCCACCACCACGACCGAGGCGCCGACCACGACCACGACCGAGGCGACGACCACCACGACGGCGGTGTCGTCTCCGCCCGCCGAGCCGCTGCCCGATGCCGACCTCCCGGGCGAGGATCTCGACTTCGGCTTCACCGAGGGCACGATCTTGTCGGTGTTCGGTGTGCGTCACGACGACGTCCTCAACGTCCGCACGATCCCCGGGCTGGGTGGCGACGTCTTCACCACCCTCGATCCACTGGAGAGTGGCTTCACCGCCACCGGCCGTCATCGGCTGCTGCCGACCACGGTGTGGAGTGAGCTCCTCGTCGATGGCGACTCGATCGGCTGGGTCAACCGCAGCTTCATCGCCGTCGAAGGGGTCACCGACGACTGGACCGCCCAACTGATCGCGGCGAATGGCGGGGCCCCGATGGCGGAGACGCTGCAGGATCTCGGCCTCGGCGTCGCCGAGTTCTACGCCGACGAGACGGTGCAGCGCATCGAGATGAGCGTGGCGCCGACCGTGGGCGATCTCGGCGAGGTCTCCTACGACCTCGTCGGCATCGGCGACGATGCCGCCGCAGGATTCCGCTTCCACGTGTTCGCCGTCGAGATCGCCGACGGCTGGGAACTCCGCACCCTCGAGACCACGACGATGTGCAGCCGTGGCGGCACGCCTGGTGGCCTCTGCCTGTGAACACGACCGCTGAGCGGGATCGGTGTGAGCGCTGGTTCGTCCGCCGGGGCCTGCCGCACCTGATCGACGACTACACCGCCACCGACGACATCTTCACCCGTATGGCGCCGTTCCTCGCCGGTGTCGTGTTCCTCGAGTTCTTTCTCGCGTTCGGCGACCGGTGGTCGGGCTGGTCACAGGCGGTCGCCTTCCTCGGCGGCATGGCGGCGCTCGTTGGCGGGATCGCCGGCGTGAATCGCATCCGCGGCCGACGCTTTTTCCAGCTCCCCAACGACATCGGGGTCTGGGAACTCGCCCTCTACGTGCTCGTGCCGATCGTGCCGACGGTGATCGGAGCCGAGAACGACGCCGTCACGAACGCGATCTCGGTCGTCGTGTTCAACCTGGTGCTGCTCGGGGTGGGGTACGTCGTCACGTCGTG
>JBCBYI010000159.1:0-9708 GCA_039815945.1 Actinomycetota bacterium
TCGTGAGGGCAAGATCCCGGCCGTCGTCTACGGCCACGACATCGACCCGCTCGCCGTGAGCGTCCCGTGGCCCGAGCTGCGCCGTTGCCTCACCACCGACGCCGGCCTCAACGCCCTCATCACCCTCGACATCGACGGCACCAAGAACCTGTCGGTGATCAAGGACATCCAGCGTCACCCGACCCGCCGCGACGTGCTCCACGTCGACTTCCTCCGAGTAACCGAGGACCAGCAGATCGAGGTCAACGTCCCGATCATCCTGGAGGGTGAGCCCCGCCAGGTCACCCAGTACGACGGCATGGTCGATCAGTCGCTGTACGAGATGACCATCTCCGTGAAGCCCACCGCGGTTCCCCAGGAGATCATCGTCGACATCACCGATCTCGAGCTCGGCGAGACCATCAAGGTCGCCGACGTCGCCCTGCCCGAGGGCGCCGCCCCCGTCATGGATCCCGACGAGACCGTCGCCATCGCGCTCATCACCCGCTCCACCCGTGAAGCGATCCGCCGCGCTGAGCAGGGCGAGGCCGCTGAGGGCGAAGAGGGTGCCGACGAGGGCGACGCCGGCGGCGACGAGGGCTGAAGCCCCTCCGCCTGACCGATGGTGGTCCGGCGCCGCTCCGAAGAACGAACCGGCACACCGGCTGACCTGCTGGTGGTCGGCCTCGGCAATCCCGGCGACGACTACGCCGAGACGCGCCACAACGCCGGTTTCTGGGTCGTCGACGAGCTCGTGCGCCGCCACGGCGGCCGGCTCCGCCGCGGCAAGCGGGAGTTCTCCGAGAGCGACGTGCTGCGCGTCGGCGACACACGCGTCGTCGTCGCCCAGCCCACGACTTACTACAACGAGGCCGGCCGAGCCGTCGGCGCGCTGATCAAGCGCCACGGCATCGACGACTACAGCCGTCTCGTCATGGTCCATGACGAACTCGACCTGCCCGTCGGCCGGATGAAGCTCAAGTTCGGCGGCGGTCTCGCCGGCAACAATGGCCTCAAGTCGGTCCGTGCCCATCTCCGCACCGACGATTTCTCCCGGCTCCGCATCGGCGTCGGCAAGCCCGAGCAGGGCACCATGGCGGGCCGTGACTATGTTCTGAAACGCCCGTCGCGCGCCGACCGTCCCGTACTCGAACAGATCGTGGCCGACGCCGCCGACGCGCTCGAGTACCTCGCGGTCAGCGACGTCGGAACCGCGATGAACCGCTACAACCGCTGACCCCTTCCGATCGCGAGAAGCTGCCCCTGTGAGCTCCCCCCGTCCCGTGCCACCGCTCGGTGATCTCCTCGACCGACTCAGCGACGAACCCTCCATCGATGCCGCGCTCGGTCGCCGCGACCCGGTCCTCGCCGTCGCCGATCCTGGCCGGGCCTTCGTCATCGCCGGCCTCGTCGCGGCGTCGGATCGGCGCCCGGTCCTCGTCGGCACACCGACCCAGGCCGAAGCCGAACGACTCGCATCCGACGCGGCGGCGATCCTCGGCGCCGACAGGGTCCTGCACTTCCCGGCCTGGGAGACCCTGCCGTTCGAGCGGGTCAGCCCCGGCGTGGAGACCATGGGCCAACGCCTCGAGGTGCTCCACCAGCTCACCTCCGCCCGTCCACCGTCGCTCGTCGTCGCCTCGGCCCGGGCGTTGATTCAGCGGATCGATCCGCATGCGGCGATCGACCCCATCGAGGTGCGGCCCGGCGATCAGCTCGACCCGGTCGAGCTGGTCGAGCAGCTCGTCCGGCTCGGCTACCGGCGCGAAGGCCAGGTCGAGCACCGGGGCGAGGTCGCCGTGCGCGGTTCGATCGTCGACGTGTATCCCAGCACGGCCGACGCACCTGTGCGCATCGACCTGTGGGGCGACGAGGTCGATCGGCTCACGGAGTTCGCGGTCGCCGATCAGCGCTCCACCGAGCCGGTCGAGTCGGCTCGGATCTATCCGTGTCGCGAGTTCCGGCCGACCGACGACCGACGCGACCGGGCAGCCGAGCTCGTCGCCGAGGAGCCGTGGGGTCGCGAGCAGTGGGACCGGTTCGCCGACGGCAACCTCTTCGACGGCATGGAGTCGTGGCTTCCGTGGCTCGTCGAGGGTGAGCACCTCATCACCGACCTGATCGGAGCCGATGGTCTCGTCGCCTTCGTCGAACCACGGCGCGTACGCGACCGGGCGGCGGAGATCCTCGCCGAGGAAGCAGATCTGGCGTCGACCCTCGCGCTGACCTGGGACGTCGCCGCCGACGACGTGCATCGGCTGCACCTCGACTTCGATCGGCTGCTCGCCCGGACCGAGGCGGCGTCGTGGTCGATCCTCGCTACACCCGACAAGCCGAGCACGCCCGTGGTCGCCGCGTCGGGGTGGGAGCCGGTCGTCGGCGATCTGTCGCCGACCATCAACCAGATCCGCAACCTGCTCGACGATGGCTACCGCGTGGTGGTCGCCGCCGACGGCGAGGCCAGCGCCGGTCGCCTCGGTGATCTGATGGCCGAACACGACGTCGCCCTGCAGGTGCTCGCCGGCCCGACTCGGGCGGGGGAGACACCGCCGGCCGGCAGTGTGATCGTCGCCCCGATCGAGCGCGGTGCGGTGCTGGCCGACATCAAGCTCGCAGTCATCGCCGAATCGGATCTCACCGGTCGTCGCCGCACCCACCGCCAGGCCCGTCGTCGCAAGCGCGACACCCAGCGCTTCTTCGAGGATCTGCGCGAGGGCAGCTTCGTCGTGCATCACCAGCACGGCGTGGCCCGCTTCGGCGGCATGGTCACCCGCGCGATCGGCGGCAACGAGCGCGACTATCTGCTGCTCGAGTACCGCGGCGGCGACAAGCTCTACGTGCCGTCGGATCAGATCGAGTCGGTGCGGCACTACACCGGCGGCGACACGCCGAGCCTGTCGAAGATGGGCGGCTCGGATTGGAGCCAGACCAAGGCCAAGGTCCGCTCGGCGGTGCAGGAGATCGCCCAGGAACTCGTTGTGCTCTACCAGAAGCGGGTCACCAGCCCGGGTCACGCCTTCGCCGTCGACACGCCCTGGCAGGGCGAGTTCGAGGCGTCGTTCCCGTTCCAGGAGACCACCGATCAGCTCAACGCGATCATCGATGTCAAGAACGACATGGAGCGCGAGTCACCCATGGATCGTCTCGTCGTCGGCGACGTCGGTTTCGGCAAGACCGAGGTCGGGATGCGAGCGGCGTTCAAGGCGATCCAGGATGGCAAGCAGGTCGCCGTGCTCGTCCCGACCACGCTGCTCGCCCAGCAGCACTTCACGACGTTCAGCGAACGCATGGCGCCGTATCCGATCCGGGTCGAGGTGCTCAGCCGCTTCCTCACCACCAAGCAGGCCAAGGCCGTCACCGACGGGCTCCGTGACGGCGAGGTCGACCTCGTCGTCGGCACCCACCGCCTGCTGGGCGACGGCATCGAGTTCAAGAACCTCGGGCTGCTCGTCGTCGACGAGGAACAGCGTTTCGGCGTCAGCCACAAGGAGCAGATCAAGGAGCTGCGCCACGACGTCGACGTGCTGACGCTCACCGCCACGCCGATCCCGCGCACGATGGAGATGTCGCTCACCGGCATCCGCGACATGTCGCTGCTCAACACGCCGCCCGCCGATCGCCAGCCGATCCTCACCTACGTCGGCGAGTACGAGGAGCGGGCGGTCGCCGAGGCGATCCGGCGCGAACTCCTGCGTGAAGGCCAGGTCTTCTTCGTGCACAACCGGGTGCGCGACATCGAGCACGTCGCCGAGAAGCTCCGCGATCTCGTCCCCGAAGCACGGGTGGCGGTCGCCCACGGGCAGATGGACGAGGGCACGCTCGAACGGGTCGTCGTCGACTTCTGGGAGGGCAACTACGACGTCCTCGTTTGCACGACGATCATCGAGTCGGGTATCGACATGCCGACGGTGAACACCATCATCGCCGACCGGGCCGACCTGCTCGGTCTCGGCCAGCTGCACCAGTTGCGCGGTCGGGTCGGTCGAGCGGGCCAGCGGGCGTACGCCTACCTGTTCCATCCGGTCGACCGAGTGCTGTCCGAGGAGGCCTACGAGCGGCTCAAGACCATCGGGGAGGCGACCGAGCTCGGGTCCGGCTTCCGCATCGCCATGCGCGACCTCGAGATCCGTGGTGCGGGCAACCTGCTCGGTACCGGCCAGTCCGGCCACATCGCCGCGGTCGGCTACGACCTCTACTGCCAGATGGTCACCGAGGCGGTCGGCGAGCTGAAGGGGGAGACACCCCAGGCCCCGGTCGAGATCGCGATCGAGGTGCCCGGCGATGCTCACCTGCCCGACGACTATGTGCTCAAGGAGACCAACCGGCTCGAGGCCTACCGCCGGCTGGCCTCGATCGAGACGATCGAGGCGCTCGACGACGTCCGCACGGAGTGGCTCGATCGGTTCGGCCCGATCCCGAAGCCGGCCGAGAAGCTGCTGCAGGTCGGACGCCTGCGGGTCGAGTGCGTCCGCACCGGGGTTCGCGAGATCACCGTCACGAAGGGGCCCGGGTTCGGCGGGCCCGACTTCGTCGCCCGCCTCTCGCCGGTGCACCTGCCCGACTCGAAGCAGGTGCGCATGGATCGGCTCTATTCGGGCAAGGGCTCGGGCAACCAGGCCGTCTACAAGGAGGCGCTGGGCGAGCTGCAACTCCCGCTGCGCAAGAAGGACGGCGATGTCGTCGACCAGCTGGCGAAGATCATGGGCGACCTGATCCCCGACAGCCTTGAGCACGCCGCTAGCCTTTCGTCTTCGTGAGCAACGAATCGCAGGTCGAAGCCGAGTCCACCCTCGAACTCGTCGATGACGAGGCCCCTCAGGGCCGTCCCACGCCGCTGTCGGCGCTGCTCGACAGCCCCTTCGGGATCATCGGTGCCGTGATCGCCCTGGGCGTGATCATCGGCGTGGCGGTCTTCATCGCCGTGTCGCCCGAGGACACCGAGGGCGCCGCGTTCGAGACGCGCCCGTTCGACGAGCGAGCCTCGACCCAGGCCGAGGCGGCCGAGTGGCGTTCGATCATCGACAGCGGCCAGATCGCCGCGACCTACGAGGGGGTCGAGCTCAGCTGGGCCGAACTCGAAGGCATGCTCGAGCGGCTGCCGGTCGGTGCGCCGGAGTACCTCGGGATCCCCGACGTCGACACGAGTGGCCAAATCGTGCGGCAGTGGATGATCACCCTCGCGCTCGAGGACGAACTCGCGGCCCGAGGCGTCGAGCCCGACGCGTTCGACCGCCAAGAGGCACTCGACCAGACCCTGCAGGCCGACCCGCTGTTCGACGAGACCACCCCGTACGGCGCGCTGGCCCTGGAGACCCGCACCCTCACCACCACGCTCGATCGAACCGTCGCCGACCTCTCGCTCGAGGCCGATGTCGAGCTGCCCGAGTACCTGTGCGCCAGCCACATCCTCGTCGAGACCGAGGAGGAGGCCCAGGAGATCGTGCAGCTGCTCGACGACGGCGCCGAGTTCGCCACCCTCGCCATCGAGCGAAGCGGTGACGGATCCGCAGCTCTCGGTGGCGATCTCGGTTGCGGGCCGACCATCGGCTACGTGGCCGAGTTCAGCGATGGCGCCCGAGCCACGGGCAACGGCAACATCTCCGAGCCGGTGCGCTCCCAATTCGGCTGGCACATCATCTCGGTCCGCACGATCGGTGAGCTGACCCCGGAGAACCATCCCGAGATGGCCGAAGCCGAGATCCAGCAGGCGCTCGGGAGTTTCGAGGTCCAGGCCCGCGACCGCATCGCCAACGACCTCGGCAACGAGATCGTCGATGCCGCATGGGATCGGGTCACCGTCGGCCACACGCTCGACGAGCGCATCGGCACGTGGGACCCGGCGGTGCGGTTCGTCGCCCCGCCCGGCACCGACGTCGCCGAGAGCTGAGCGCGTCGATGGCGGGTCGACTCACGATCGTGGGGCTCGGCCCCGCCGGGCCGGAACTCGTCACGCCGCAGACCAGCGACCTGCTCGCGTCGGCGCCGACGGTGCGCCTCCGCACCGCTCGCCACCCCGCCTCGACCATCGTCGATGCGCCGTCCTACGACCACGTCTACGAGGCCGCCGATCGCTTCGCCGACGTCTATGACGAGATCGCCCGCGACCTGCTCGACCTCGCGGCCGACGGCGATGTCGTCTACGCGGTGCCGGGCTCGCCGCTCGTGCTCGAGCGCACCGTCGACCTGCTCCGCTCGGCGGCACCCGAGCACGGGGTCGCGCTGGAGATCCTCCCGGCGGTGTCGTTCCTCGACACGGTGTGGAGCCGACTGCAGATCGATCCGGTCGAGGCGGGTGTCCGGCTCGTCGACGGTCACGTGTTCGCCACGGCGGCGGCCGGTCAGACCGGCCCACTGCTGGTTGCCCACACCCATGCCAACGACGTGCTCTCCGACATCAAGCTCGCGCTCGAGGAACCGCCCGCCACGGCGATCATCCTGCAGCGACTCGGCCTCCCCGACGAGCGCATCGTGGAGGTCGCCTGGGCCGATCTCGATCGCGAGCTCGAAGCCGACCACCTGACCTCGCTCTACCTGCCCGAGGTCGCCGAGCCGGTCGCCCACGAGTTCGCTCGCTTCGACGAACTCGTCCGCACCCTCCGTGACGAATGCCCGTGGGACCGCAAGCAGACCCACGCGAGCTTGCGCCGGCACCTGCTCGAGGAGACCCACGAAGTGCTCGAAGCGCTCGACGCCCGCGCTGAACTCGACGATGGCGAGTACGACGCCGACCTCGACGAACACCTCGCCGAAGAGCTCGGCGACCTGCTCTACCAGATCTACTTCCACGCCCGGCTGGCCTCCGAGCGCGGGTCGTTCACCGTCGCCGACGTCGCGCGCGGCGTGCACGACAAGCTGGTCGTGCGGCATCCCCATGTCTTCGGCGACGTCGACGCCGACGACGCCGACACGGTCGTGTCGAACTGGGAGGCGATCAAGGCGGCCGAGAAGCAGCGCGACTCCGCGCTCGACGGCATCCCGCCGTCGCTGCCCGGGCTCGCCCTCGCCGCCAAGATCCAGAAGAAGGCGGCGTCGGCCGGCTTCGACTGGGACGGTGGCGTCGAGGTCGCCTACGCCGACGTCGAGGACGAACTCGCCGAGGTCAAGGCCGACCCGAGCGAGCACGAAGTGGGAGATCTCCTCTTCGCCGGCGTCCAGGTGGCTCGCCGCCTCGACGTCGACCCCGAGGCCGCGCTGCGGGGCGCGGCGCACCGGTTTGCCTCCCGCTTCCGGCACGTCGAACAGCTCGCCGGCAGCCCCGAGGCGTTGGCGGCGGCGGACGAAGCCCAACTCTCTGCGTGGTGGGCGATGGCCAAGTCGGCCGAATCCCTGGCACACTGACGGCCCCGGGGAGGCGGAGGTCCGGAGGCTCGCGCGGTTCGCGCGAAGTCCCTCACCCTTCGCGCGAGCAGCACTAGCCTTGCGCGGAGTTCCGCCTGCATTACCTGTCACGAGGTCCCCCAGTGAGCACCATCGAATCCGTCCACGGTCGTGAAGTCTTCGATTCCCGCGGCAATCCCACCGTCGAGGTCGAGATCGGACTCGACTCCGGCGCGATTGGCCGCGCCATCGTGCCTTCCGGCGCGTCGACCGGCGCCTTCGAAGCCGTCGAGCTGCGTGACGGTGGCGACCGGCTCAACGGTAAGGGCGTGCTGACCGCCGTCGGCTTCGTCAACGGCGAACTCGCCGACACCGTGATCGGACTCGACGCGGTCGATCAGCGCCTCGTCGATGCCGAGCTCATCTCGACCGACGGCAGCGACAACAAGGGTCGGGTCGGCGCCAACGCCATCCTCGGCATCTCCCTCGCCGTCGCCCAGGCCGCCGCCACCGAACTCGAGATCCCCCTTTGGCGCCACGTCGGTGGCGCCAATGCCCACGCCCTGCCCGTGCCGATGATGAACGTGCTCAACGGTGGTGAGCACGCCGACAACTCCGTCGACTACCAGGAGTTCATGTTCATGCCGGTGGGCGCCGCGTCGTTCACTGAGGCGATGGTCTGGGGCGTCGAGGCCTACCACGTGCTCAAGAAGGTCCTCGGCGAGAAGGGCCTGTCGACCGGCATCGGCGACGAGGGCGGCTTCGCGCCCGACCTCGGCAGCAACGAAGAGGCGATCCAGCTCCTGATCCAGGCGATCGAGATGTCGGGCCGTACGCCCGGCGACGACATCGCCATCGCCATGGACGTCGCCTCCACGGAGTTCTACGACGCCGAGACCGGCCTCTACACCCTCGCCGCGGAGGGCCGCAGCCTCGACTCCGACGCCATGGCCGGCGAGCTCGCCGCGCTCTGCGACAAGTACCCGATCGTCTCGATCGAGGACGGCATGGCCGAGGAGGACTGGGACGGCTGGAAGGCCCTCAACGGCCTCGTCGGCGATCGGGTCCAGCTCGTCGGCGACGACCTGTTCGTCACCAACACCGAGCGCCTGAGCCGCGGCATCGAGGGCGGCTACGCCAACTCGATCCTCATCAAGGTCAACCAGATCGGCTCGCTCACCGAGACACTCGAAGCGGTCGACATGGCGACCCGCAACGGCTGGACCTCGGTGATGTCGCACCGTTCCGGCGAAACCGAGGACACCTTCATCGCCGACCTCGCCGTCGCCACCAACTGCGGCCAGATCAAGACCGGCGCGCCCGCCCGCTCCGACCGTGTCGCCAAGTACAACCAGCTGCTGCGCATCGAAGAGCAGCTCGGTGAGTCCGCGGCGTTCCGGGGCGGGGACGCCCTCGCGGGCGGCTGACCATGGCGTCGTCCCGCTCGCGCGCTGCGGCCGGATCACCGGCCCGCCGCCCCGCCGGGGGGCGGACCGCGCGCGGCCCGCAGCCGGTCCGCAAGGGCGGGACGAAGACCTCGCCGGCAACCGACGGGCGTCGATTCCGTTCGGGGATGGCGGTGCGGGCCGCGCTGATCGCCGCCACGATCGGCGCAGGCGGCGCCCTCGCCTACATCCCCGTCACCGACTACTTCGAGCTGCGCGGCGAGCTCACCGAACTCGAGAACGAGGGCACCGAGCTGCGCCGGCAGTTGACCGAAGCGGAGCTCCAGAAGCGCAAGGCCGAGAGCGAGAGTGAGCTCCGCGCCCGCTGCTATGCGAACTATGTCTGGCCCGGCACCGAGAGCTACGCGATCCCCGGTTCGGGCGACGGTTGTGTCTCGGTCCGCTGAGTCAGCCACGATGTCTCGATGACATCCTCCTCGACGGCACCCGTCGTCGCCCACGGCCTGGTTCGACGGTTCGGTGATCTCACCGCCGTCGACGGGATCGACCTCGAAGTGGGGGAGGGCGAGATCTTCGGCTTCCTCGGCCCGAACGGCGCGGGCAAGTCGACCACCGTCCGGATGCTCGTCACCCTTCTCAAGCCGTCGGCCGGCTCGGCGGCGGTCGCCGGCTTCGACGTCGCGACCCAGCCCAACGAGGTCCGTCGGCGAATCGGCGTCGCGCTCCAGGACGCGGCGATCGACCCACTGATGACGGGGAACGAATCGCTCCGGCTGCAGGCGGTCATGCAGGGTCTCGGCGGCAAGCCCGGTCAGCGACGGGCGGCCGAACTGCTCGAACGGGTCGGCCTCACCGAAGCCGGCGACCGGCGGGTCGGCACCTACTCGGGCGGCATGCGTCGACGCCTCGATCTCGCGCTGGCGCTGATCCACAAGCCGTCGGTGCTGTTCCTCGACGAGCCGACCACCGGTCTCGATCAGATCGTAAAAGCACACGTCTGAACTCC